>NZ_JBMSED010000007.1:0-270257 GCF_049446195.1 Paracoccus sp. KR1-242 | reverse complement strand
ACCGCCCGCGAGACGATGTTCTCGGACGCGATCAGCTCGATCTCGTCGCGCTGGCGACCCAGCTCCTGCCGGATCGCGCCGAAAATCTCGGGGTCCCGGCTGTCCAGCGTCTCGGTGAAGAATCCGGTGTCGGTCATCTTGTCCTCATGTGAAGCGGCTCGTCGGCCTCATAGACCGAATTGCCGCCCCCGGCTAGGATGGATGCGACGCGCGGGCGGTAGATCTTTCATGCTTGCGCCCCCGGCATCCGCCGCCATGATGGCGGGCATGAAGATGCATTTCATTTCCAGCAGCACCGAGGCCGCCTCAAGCGCGGCAGAGGCGCTTTCCGCGCGCTATGGCCATGTTCCCATCCGCGAGGCCGAGGTGATCGTCGCCCTTGGCGGGGACGGGCTGATGCTGAACGTGATGCATCAGAATCGCGGGATTCCCGTCTATGGGATGAACCGTGGCACCGTCGGGTTCCTGATGAACACCTATTCCGAGGAGAACCTGCCCGAGCGGATCGCCGCGTCCGAACAGACCGTGACGAACCCGCTGGCCATGACCGCGGGCACGACCGACGGGCATGAACATTGCGCGCTGGCGATCAATGAGGTCAGCCTTTTGCGCGCGGGTCCGCAGGCCGCGCGGCTGCGCATCACCGTGAACGGCCAGGTGCGAATGGAGGAGCTGATCTGCGACGGCGCGTTGCTTTGCACGCCTGCCGGATCGACGGCCTACAACTATTCCGCGAACGGCCCGATTCTGCCGCTTGATTCCGATGTGCTGGCGCTGACCGCGATCGCGGCCTTCCGCCCGAGGCGCTGGCGGGGGGCGATCTTGCCCAAGGCTGCGACGCTGCGCTTCGAGGTGCTGGAACCGGACAAGCGCCCGGTCATGGCCGATGCCGACAGTCGCGGCGTTGATTCGGTCCTGTGGGTCGAGATCCGGTCCGAAACCTCGATCAGCCACCGCCTGCTTTTCGATCCCGGCCACGGGCTGGAAGAACGGCTGATGCGCGAACAATTCGTTTGAGGCTTTCCGTCCGGCGCGGTAAAGGGCCGGGCATGAGCAACCTTCCCGTCCTTCCGCCCGAAATCGCCCGTCGCCGGACCTTTGCGATCATTTCGCACCCGGATGCCGGAAAGACCACGCTGACCGAAAAATTCCTGCTGTTCGGTGGCGCGATCCAGATGGCCGGGCAAGTCCGTGCCAAGGGCGAGGCGCGCCGCACGCGTTCGGACTTCATGAAGATGGAGCAGGACCGCGGGATCTCGGTTTCGGCCTCGGCGATGAGCTTCGAGTTCGGTCCCTATCTGTTCAACCTGGTCGACACGCCCGGTCACAGCGACTTTTCGGAAGACACCTATCGCACGCTGACCGCCGTGGACGCCGCGATCATGGTGATCGATGGGGCCAAGGGCGTCGAAAGCCAGACCCGCAAGCTGTTCGAGGTCTGCCGGCTGCGCGACCTGCCGATCCTGACCTTCTGCAACAAGATGGACCGGGAAAGCCGCGACACGTTCGAGATCATCGACGAGATCCAGGAAAACCTGGCCATCGACGTCGCCCCCGTCAGCTGGCCGATCGGCATGGGCCGTGATTTCATCGGGGCCTATGACCTGCTGAATGACCGGCTGGAGATCATGGACCGCGCGGACCGCAACAAGGTCGCGGAGTCGATCCAGATCGCGGGGCTTGACGATCCGAAGCTGGCCGAGCATGTGCCGGCCGACCTGCTGACCAAGCTGCGCGAGGACCTGGAAATGGCGCGCGAGCTGCTGCCCGCGTTCGACCGCCAGAGCTTCCTTGAAGGGCATCTGACGCCGATCTGGTTCGGCTCGGCCATCAACAGCTTCGGCGTCAAGGAACTGATGAGCGGCATCGGTGAATTCGGTCCGCAGCCCCAACCGCAGAACGCGGCCGAGCGCCAGATCAGCCCGGATGAGAAGCCCGTGACCGGTTTCGTCTTCAAGGTTCAGGCCAACATGGACCCCAAGCACCGCGACCGCGTGGCCTTCGTTCGCCTTGCCTCGGGACATTTCGAGCGGGGGATGAAGCTTCTGCACGTCCGTTCGAAAAAGCCGATGGCGGTGTCGAACCCGGTCCTGTTCCTTGCCGCCGACCGCGAACTGGCCGAAGAGGCCTGGGCCGGCGACATCATCGGCATTCCGAACCACGGCCAGCTTCGCATTGGTGACGCGTTGACCGAAGGCGAGGCCCTGCGCTTCACCGGTATCCCCAGCTTTGCGCCAGAGCTGTTGCAGACCGTGCGCGCGGGCGACCCGATGAAGGCCAAGCATCTGGAAAAGGCCCTGATGCAATTCGCCGAAGAGGGCGCCGCGAAGGTCTTCAAGCCGATGATCGGCTCGGGCTTCATCGTCGGTGTCGTGGGGGCCCTGCAATTCGAGGTTCTGGCAAGCCGGATCGAGATCGAATACGGCCTTCCGGTGCGCTTTGAATCCTCGCAATTCACCAGCGCCCGCTGGGTGTCGGGACCGAAAGACAAGGTCGAGACTTTCGCGAATGCGAACAAGGGCCACATGGCGCAAGACCATGACGGCGATCTTGTCTATCTGACGCGGCTGCAATGGGACATCGACCGCGTGCAGCGCGATCATCCCGAACTGAAGCTGACTGCGACGAAAGAGATGATGGTGTAAAGGCTCGGCGACCGGGCAGCCGCCTGGGGCCACAGTGCGCGATGGGCACCATTGAAAGGTGGGGCATGTTTGAACTGCGAACTTCGACCGATCAGGACCTGCCGCGTGTAATGGAAATCTGGCGGAGCGCCGTAGATGCCACCCATGATTTTCTCTCTACCAACGACCGAAACGCTATCGAGGCGGAGGTTCTGGGCTTCTTTCCGCAGGTGCGTTTGATCCTTGCGATCGATTGCTCCGGAACAGCGCAGGGTTTCATGTTCCTGCATGAGGGCCATCTTGAGGCACTTTTCGTAGACCCACGCCAGCACGGCAAAGGAGTGGGAAAGGCCCTTGTTCAGGCGGCGCTTGCCGATCATCCTGAACTGACGACGGATGTGAACGAACAAAACCACAAGGCGCTGGGGTTCTATAAGCACATGGGATTTGAGCCGATCGGCCGATCGACGCATGACGGACAGGGCAGACCATATCCGCTCATCAATCTCGGATATCGAGCCGCGCCTTGATCGACTGCCTTGTCCTCCCCAGTTCAGCCCGGCGCAGGGTCGCGCCGGGCCGCATGCTGCGTCAGCTTTAGCCCACGGTCACGTCAAGCGTCACCTCGGCGTTCAGCACCTTGCTGACGGGGCAGCCTTTTTCGGCCTGACGCGCGCAGTCCTCGATCACGGCCGGATCGCCATTGCCCGTGATCCGGGTGACCAGATGCGCGGTCTTGATGGCAAAGCCGTCGCCCTCCTTGTCCAGCCCGATCTGCGAGGTGGTCTCGATCTTCACATCGGTCACGCCGGCACCCTGAAGGATCATCGACAGCGCCATGCTGAAGCAGGCGGCGTGCGCCGCGCCGATCAGTTCCTCGGGGTTCGTGCCGGGCTTGCCTTCGAAACGGGTGTTGAACCCATAGGGCTGGTCCGACAGCGCGCCGGATTTGGTCGAAATCAGGCCTTTTCCGTCCTTGAGCCCGCCTTCCCATTTCGCGGAACCAGAATTGACGATCATGGTCACTCTCTCCTGATGGCTGAAGTTGCGCGTCCCAACGCATCAGCCCTTGCGTGGGTTCATGCCGCGACCTATGCCGCCCGGAAAATAGGGGTGGAGCAAATGCCGGTTCATGAACTGGCAGCACTTGGCGCGGCCATGTGCTGGGCGTTTACGGGGATCTTGTCACAGGGCGCGGCGCAGGCGCTGGGGCCGTTCGGCTTCAACCGGCTGCGCCAATCCATGGTCGCGGCCATGCTGGCGGTGATCGTTCTGGCCACCGGGCGCTGGCATGGCATCGCCATGGCCGATCTGGGGCGGCTGGCGCTGTCCGGGCTGATCGGGATCTTCATGGGGGACACGCTGCTTTACGTCGCGCTGATCCGCCTTGGCCCGCGCCGGTCCGGGGCGCTTTTTGCGCTGAATGCGCCGATGGCCGCGGTGATGGGCTGGCTGGTCCTGGGCGAGGCGCTGCCACCCTTGGCCATCCTTGGGGTGATCCTGTCGACATTGGGGGTCGCCGTCGCCGTGCTGGGTCGGACCGGTCGTTCAGGCGGCCACCGGTTCGAGGCGGTCAATGGCTCGGTCTGGGTCGCAGCCGCATACGGGTTGCTGGCGGCAGCGGGGCAGGCGCTGGGGTCGCTGATCGCGCGCCCGGTGATGGCGGGGGGCTTTGACCCCTATGCGGCGTCGCTGATCCGGGTTTCGGTCGCGGTCGCCTGCCTGATCCTGCTGATGGCGCTGCCGATCCGTGCCGTGCGCGCCACGGCCCGGCCTACGCCGGCGGTGCTGGGGGCGACCGCCTTGTCCGGCCTGATCGCAATGGTCGTCGGCATGACCATGCTGATGTTCGCCCTGCAAGGCGGCAAGGTCGGCATCGTGTCCACACTGTCGGCGCTGTCGCCGGTGCTGATCCTGCCGATCCTGTGGGTCTGGACCGGCGTGCGCCCCTCGGGCGCGTCATGGGCGGGGGCGCTGATCGCGGTCGCGGGCATGGGCTTGATCTTTCTGACCTAGCCCAGCAGGCGCTCTGCTTCTTGAATCGCGAAGCGGTCGGTCATGCCGGCGACGTAGTCCAGCACCACGCGCGCCCGTCCGGTTTCATCGCCCGCGGCCTCGGCAGCGGCAAGCCAATGGTCCGGCATCTTCGAGGGATCGTTCAGGAACAGCGGAAACAGGCCGTTCAGCATCTGTGTCACGCGCTCGCGTTCGACCACGACCGAGGGGGCGCGGTACATGCGCTGGAACAGAAACAGCTTGATCGCCTTGAGATTCTGGTAAAGCGGCTTCGAGAAGCGGATGATCGGCCCCTCCATGTCGCGGATGTCCTGCACGGATTGCGGCTGAAGGCTGTTCAACCGGTTCTGCGCGACGGCGATCACATCCTCGACCATGACGCCAAAGACCCGGCGCAGCGCCTCGTGCCGGCGGCGCATCGGGTCAAGGCCGGGATGCAGCGCGTCGACTTCGGCGAAAGCCTCGCCCACGACGGGAAGCTGGGACAGATCCTCTTCGGTGAACAGGCCGGCGCGCAGCCCGTCATGCAGGTCGTGATGGTTATAGGCCACGTCATCGGCGACGGCGGCTACCTGCGCCTCGGCGCTGGCGTTCCCCGCAAGCTCCAGGTCCCATTCAGCATTCACCTCGGCCAGCGCATAGGACAGGGGGCCAGTCACCGGACCATTGTGCTTGGCGATCCCTTCAAGGCTTTCCCAGGTGAGGTTCAGCCCGTCGAAATCGGCATAGTGACGTTCCATCCGGGTGACAATGCGCAGGGCCTGTGCATTGTGGTCGAAGCCGCCATAGGGGGCCATCAGGGCCGCCAGCGCGTCCTCTCCGGTATGGCCGAAGGGCGGGTGCCCAAGGTCATGGGCCAGGGCCACCGTTTCGGCCAGATCCGTGTTCAGGCCCAGCACGCCCGCAATGGTCCGGGCGACCTGCGCCACCTCGATCGTGTGGGTCAGGCGCGTGCGGTAATAGTCGCCTTCATGTTCCACGAAGACCTGGGTCTTGTGTTTCAGCCGCCGAAACGCCGAGGAATGGATGATCCGGTCGCGGTCACGCTGCCAAGGACTGCGAAAGGTCGACATGCGTTCGGGCCAGTGGCGACCGCGGCTTTCTTCGGGCTGGCAGGCATAGGGGGCGTTCATGTCGTCCGGCGTTCCTTGCGGGGTCTTTCCCCGAAGCCTATATTCCAGTTCCAAGGACGGAAACGGGAACGCCCCATGAACGTAGAGTTGAACTTGCCCCCCAGGGTCACCCCGCGCGCTTTTGCGCGGCTGGCCGAAATCAATGCGGATGGTCCGGTGCGCCCCCTGCGCGTCGCGGTGGCAGGCGGCGGCTGCTCGGGCTTTCAATACGATATCCGGCTGGACGACCCGGCCGAGGATGACCTTGTCCTGAACGGAGACGGGCAAAGCGTTGTCGTGGATCCCGTCTCGCTGCCATTTCTGGCGGGCGCGACCATCGATTTCACGGATGAGCTGATCGGGGCGCGTTTCGTCATCGACAACCCCAATGCCTCGTCGTCCTGCGGGTGTGGCACCTCGTTTTCGATCTGATCCGGCTTTCGATCTGATCTGGCCATGTGCGTGGCGCGCGGCTAGTCTGCGCGCCATGAAAATCGCGACCTTCAATATCAACGGCGTCCGCGCCCGCATCGAAACCCTGACCGGCTGGCTTTCCGAGGCACAGCCGGATGTCGTGGTCCTGCAAGAGATCAAGACCCAGGACGAAGGCTTTCCCGCCGATCCGATTGCTGATCTGGGCTACAATATCGAAACCCACGGGCAAAAGGGCTTCAACGGCGTCGCGATCCTGTCGAAGCTGCCGATCGAGGACGTGATGCGCGGCCTGCCCGGCGACGATGCCGACGAACAGTCGCGCTATATCGAGGCAACGGTGGTCGGTCAGCGTGCAGTTCGCATCGGCGGGCTGTATTTGCCGAACGGCAATCCGCAGCCGGGGCCGAAATTCGACTACAAGCTGGCATGGATGAAGCGGCTTCGCGCCCGCGCCAGTCACCTGCGCATGCAGGAAATGCCGACGATCCTTCTGGGCGATTACAACGTCATCCCCGAGCCGCGCGACGCGGCGGCCCCCGATAAATGGGTCGATGACGCGCTGTTCCAGCCGGAAAGCCGCGCCGCGCTGCGCCGGATCCTGAATGACGGCTGGACGGATGCCATCCGGCTGCGTGATCCGGACAACGCCCGCGGGCCCTTTACCTTCTGGGATTACCAGGCGGGGGCATGGCAGCGGGACAACGGCATCCGCATCGACCATATCCTGCTGTCGCCACAGGCGGTCGACCTGCTGATCGACACTGGCATTGACCGCGACGAACGGGCCAAGGACAAACCCAGCGACCACGTTCCGGTCTGGGTCGACCTGGACGCCTGAAGTCTAGTCGCGGGGGCGATCCCCGTCGCCGCGCACTTCGTCATCGTCGCCAAAGCGGGCGTCGTCATCATATTCGTCTTCGCCCTCGCCAAGATATTTCGACGACAGCGCGATGGAATGATTGTCATGCGCCGGGTCCATGACGATGTCCGAGGGTATTTCCCCCGCCAGCCATTCGCGGATTTCGTCGCGCGTCTCGGCGGTTTCCTGACCGGTCACCTCCGAGATGTAGCGAATGAAGGCGCGCTGGTCGCCGTCGATCTCTTCCAGTTCAGCCTCGTCGGCCTCGGGCCATTTTTCGATGATCGCCTCAAAAAAAGCAGACCAATTCTCGCTGACATGCACCCACTTCATCAGTAACCGCCGCCTCCTCCGATGTTGCCCTGCGCCCAATGCGACGCGCCGGTGATGTCCTGGCCGACGCCAGCGACAGTGTTGCATCCGGCCAACGCCAGAAGGACGACAAGGGTTGCGAACTGCCTCACGATCAATTCCTTTCTTCTTGCCACCAGGTGTCTGGCATGAATCCCGGCCAGTCGCCATAAAGTGGAGTGTTTTCAGGATAATGCATCTCTGACTTGTGCGCCAAGCGGGAAATCCGGGAATAGCTAACGGGGATCACGAAGCGGCCGGCGGTCAGAATACGGTCCAGCGCGCGGACCGCAGCGTGGTAATCCTCGGGTGTTTCGGCGCGGCCCATTTCGGCGATCATCGCCTCGGCCGCGGGCGAATTCATGCCCATCCAGTTGCGGCTGCCGGGCTTCGTCACGCCTGCGCTGCCCCAGTAAAGCAGCTGTTCATTGCCCGGAGACAGCGACAGCCCGCGCTCATACCAGGTCATGTCGAACTGGTAATTGTTCGTCCGCTCGACATATTGCGCGGAATCAAGCTGGGTCACGCGGGGCTGGATGCCCAGGTTGCGCAGCGATTCCACGAAGATGTCGACGATCTGCCGCATTTCGGAGCTGGAGCGCATGGCGCTGCCCGACTGGTTCAGCAGGATCTCGAAGGCAAAGGGGCGTCCTTGCGCATCCTGCAGTTCGCCGTCGCGCACCGTCCAGCCGGCTTCGGCCAGCAGCTTCAGCGCGGCACGGATCCCCTTGCGGTCGATGGCGCGGTCGCCCCCTTCCGGCAGGCGATAACCGTCGAGCGTGCCGGGCAGAAGCTGGTCGGCAAAGGGGGCAAGCAACTCTGCCTCGCGACCGGTGGCGGGGCCGGGCTGCATCGCCAGGTCCGAGTTCGAGAAATAGCTGGTGATCCGCGCGTCCTTGCCCCCTGAAAGCGTCATGTTGATGAAGCGATAGTTGAAGGCCTCGATCAGCGCCTCGCGCACGCGCCAGTCGGCGAAGATCGGATTGCGGGTGTTCATCACCAGCCCCATGATTCCCGACGGCCGCTGATGCGGGATCTCGGATTTCACGACGCGGCCGTCTCGAACGGCGGGAAAATCGAAGTCGCGGTCCCAGCGCGCGGCGACGAGTTCGCGCCAGACATCCGTTTCACCGGCCTTGAAGGCCTCGAACATGGCATTGGCGTCGCCGAAGTAATCGAAGCGGATCTCGTCGAAATTGTTCAGGCCCTTGTTCACCGGAAGGTCGCGACCCCAGTAATCGGGATTGCGCCGAAAGGTGATCGCACGGCCGGGATCGACCTTGTCGATGACATAGGGGCCAGATCCGATCGGCGCCATCAGCCCCGATTGCGAGAAGTCGCGGCCCTGCCATTGCGCCTTCTTCAGGATCGGCCGCATGCCCATCAGCATCGCCAGTTCCCGGTCGGCGGTGTTGAAGGTGAACCGGACCGAGCGTGGCCCCGTCTGCTCCATCTTGGCGACCTTGGACCAGACGGCGGTATAGCGGGGATGGCCCTTGGTCCCCAGCGTCTCATAGGACCACATCACATCCTCCACCGTGACCGGGCTACCATCCGAAAAACGGGCCTCGGGGCGCAGGGTGAATTCGACCCAGCTGCGGTCGGGATCGGTCTCGACGCTTTCGGCCAGCAGGCCGTAAAGAGTGAAGGGTTCGTCGATAGAGCGCATCATCAGCGGCTCGGCCAGCAGGCCGGGCTGGGTGAAGATCGGCCAGACCGGGTTTCCCATCAGGATCCAGGGATTGAGCGAATCGAAGCTTCCCGACTCGGCCAGACGAATCGTTCCCCCTTTGGGCGCGTCCGGGTTGGCATAGGGTAGGTGGGAAAAGCCCGCCGGAAGCGCGGGTTCTCCATACATTGCAAGGGCATGCATGGGTTCCGCGGCGCTTGCCAGCGGCATCGTTGCAACACAGGCCAATACGGCGAAGGCGCGACGGATCGCGGATTCGTTAGCAAATTTGAAGAATCGCATGCTCGATCGCCCTGTTTTTCGGGTCTGTGGTTTTACGAGGGTCGAGCTTAGCGCCACGATTCCCACGAGGCAAACTTACCCATTGGACTCATCTGGGGAAAAGCGTATAGATAAAGCACTGCTCGATAGGTTTCTTGCCTGTATGAAACCTGCCTCATGACTAGCGCCCGCCTTGTGCGGGCGCATTTTTATTGGGTCAAAGCCCATTTTCAACAGGGGCTTGTCGCCAGCTGGGCGCGTCGCGCGCGAGCGCGCATATCACGGAAAAATGTAGCTTCAGCCACGCGGCCGGCGGGGTTGTCTCGCCCGTGGTTTTTCCACATCCTGCCCCCTGAACGGTGAAACAGGGTTGGGGAGACGGGAATGTTCCAAAGGTTTCTGCAGGGCAAGACGGCGGTGGTCACCGGCTCGAATTCCGGCATCGGGCTTGGCATCGCGGTCGAACTGGCCAAGGCGGGGGCCGATCTGGTCCTGAACAGCTTCACCGATACCGATGACGACCACGCGCTTGCGGCAAGGCTTGCGACGGAGCATGGGATTACGGCGCGCTATCTGCAGGCCGACATGTCAAAGGCGCAGGATTGCCGCGCGCTGATCGAAAAGGCGGGGGCCTGCGACATTCTGGTGAACAATGCGGGCATCCAGCATGTCGCGCCGATCACCGATTTCCCGGCCGAGAAATGGGATGCGATCATTGCGATCAACCTGTCCTCGGCCTTTCATACAACCGCGGTGGCGCTGCCAATGATGCAGAGCGCGGGCTGGGGCCGGATCATCAATATCGCTTCGGCTCACGGGCTGACCGCCAGTCCCTTCAAATCCGCCTATGTCGCGGCCAAACACGGGATTGTCGGTCTGACAAAGGTGACGGCGCTGGAAACCGCGCGCGAGCCGATCACCTGCAATGCCATCTGTCCCGGCTATGTGCTGACGCCCATCGTCGAAAAGCAGATCCCCGACCAGATGAAGACCCACGGCATGAGCCGGGAGGACGTAATCGCCAAGGTGATGCTGCAGCGCCAGCCCTCGGGCGACTTCGCCACGGTCGAGCAGATGGGCGGCACCGCCGTGTTCCTGTGTTCGGCCGCGGCGGACCAGATCACCGGCACCACGATCTCGGTCGACGGGGGCTGGACCGCGCTTTAACGGCGGCGCAGCAGCTCGCGCAGCGTGCAGGCCGGCCCGTCGCCCGGCAGCGCGCGGCGCGAGATCTCGGTCCATTCGGCCTCGTCGAAGGTCGGGAAGAAGGCATCGGCGTCGGGGATGTCCAGCGCCACCTCGGTCAGCATCAGCCGGTCGGCCAAAGACAGCATCTCGCGATAGATGGCCTGTCCGCCGATGCCGTAGATCCGGCTGTGGCCCGCATCAGTGGCCATCGCCATCGCTGCCGGGACCGAGGGCGCGACATGTTCCGCCAGCGATGCATTGCGGGACACCACGATATTCAGCCGGTTCTTCAGCGGCTTCACCGGCAGGCTGTCCCAGGTCCGGCGGCCCATGATGATGGCGCCCCCGGTGGTTTCGCGTTGGAACATCTTCAGGTCTTCGGGCGAATGCCACGGGATCTGGTTGTCCTTGCCGATGGCCGAGTTGCGGGCGCGTGCGACGATCAGGGTCAGCATCAGACCGCCACCGGAGCCTTGATCGCCGGAGCGGGGTCATAGTCCAGAAACTCGAAATCCTCGAAGCGGAAATCGAAGATCGACGACACATCCCGCGTGATCCTCAGTCGGGGCAGGGGACGGGGCTCGCGCGCCAACTGCGTCTGCACCTGCTCCAGGTGGTTGGAATAGATATGCGCGTCTCCCATCGTGTGGATGAAGTCGCCCGGCTCATATCCCGTCACATGGGCCAGCATATGCGTCAGCAGCGCGTAAGAGGCGATGTTGAACGGAACGCCCAGGAACATGTCGGCTGAGCGCTGGTAAAGCTGCAGATGCAGCTTGCGGCCCTGGATGCGGACCTGCCACAGGGTGTGGCACGGCGGCAGGGCCATCTGGTCCACCTCTCCGGGGTTCCAGGCCGAAACGATCAGGCGGCGCGAATCCGGGGTCTTGCGGATGCGCTGGACCAGTTCGGCGATCTGGTCGATTTCACCCACCACGACACGTCCGTCCTCTTCGCGCACCGTCGGGAAATGCCGCCACTGGTGGCCATAGACCGGGCCAAGATCGCCGTCGTCATCTGCCCATTCGTCCCAGATCGAAACGCCATTGTCCTTGAGATAGCGGATGTTGGTGTCGCCGGACAGAAACCACAGCAGTTCGTGCACGATCGAGCGAAGGTGCAGCTTCTTCGTGGTGACCAGCGGAAAACCCTGATCCAAAGGATAGCGGCATTGCATCCCGAAATGCGAGATCGTGCCCGTCCCGGTCCGGTCGGTCGAGGGCACGCCCTGTTCAAGAACGGTGCGAAGCGCGGAAAGATACTGGCGCAAGATCGGCTCTCCGGTTTTTGGGGGCACGGGCAGGCCCTGAGTTGGTCAGGATTAGCAATCATCGCGGGCCGTGCAAAGTCCACAACTGCTGTTCACGCCATTCGCACACCTCAATTAACGATATAAACTATCGTGTATATCGTGTATGCTTGTGATGCGGATTCGAGCCGCATAGCGTCTGTATGAGAGAAGCCATGCTTATGGAAATCGGCACAGGAGATGCGACGCCGGGCCTGGCGGAACGCATTCTGGACCTGCTGTTTCTCGCGACGACCAGTCCGGGCAATGCCGAACGGCTGCTGCCGGCCAGTCGCTGGCATGTCGTCATGCGGACCTCTCATTGGAGCGTCAGGGTCGCGGGCCCCCGCTGGTTCATGATCTGGAGCGGGGATCATGCCCGTCTGGCGCGGCGCCGTGTCATCCTTCTTCCGCGCCGCTGGGTCGGGCTGACGCGGGCTGAAAACCTGGCGTTGGCACAGGACCAGCTGGCACGAAGTGAGCCTGAGGCGCGCCAGTTGCGTCCCGGCCTCGCCCTGCGCGAGGCGCAACGCCGCATCGGCCGGGCCCTGTCGCGGCACTGTTGAAGGCTGCTGGCCCGCGGGTTTGCGCGCGGGGCCGATCTTGCTATGCTGCCGTCAGGTCAGGGGCGGCGCCCCGCGCGGCCGGTTCGCCTTGTATCCCTGTGTGCCCGCCGCTCATCCGTGCCCGCCCCCTTGCCGCAGCAGGAGGAGAAATCATGCCCAGCACGATCCGCCTTCACCGAGTGATCGCGACCCGGCCAGAAAAGGTCTATCGCGCCTTTCTGGAAAGCGATGCCATTGCAAGCTGGTTGCCGCCCCATGGCTTCCTTTGCACCGTACATGAGTTGGACCCGAAGGTCGGCGGCCGCCACCGGATGTCCTTCCGCAATTTCACGACCGGCAAGAGCCATTCCTTTGGCGGCACCTATGTCGAGCTCATCCCGTCACAGCGGCTGGTCTATACCGACAGCTTCGACGATCCGAACCTGCCCGGAGAGATGCGCGTCACCGTGACCCTCAAGGCAGTGTCCGTCGGCACCGAGATCAATATCGAACAGCAGGGTGTGCCGGATGTGATCCCGCCCGATGGCTGCTATCTTGGCTGGCAGGAATGCCTGCAAAAGCTGGCCCGGCTGGTCGAGCCGGAAATCAGCGAATAGACCCCAAGCCCGCGGCTATTTTCCTGCTGCCAGATCGGACAAGGCGGCAGCAGTTGCGGCGCTGACCGCGACGACCAGCGGCACCCCGACCTTGTCCTGGATCCGCAGGGCTGGGGCGGACAGCGGGCCGCCGCCCATGATGATCGCCGCGACCTGCTTTTCGGCCACCGCTTGCCGGACCGCGTCGGTCAGTGCCGCGTCAAGCGCAGCTGGATCCTTCACCAGTTCCTTGGGATCACCGGGGGTGACCGTCACCCCGCGATACTGGCTGCCATAACCCAGGGCCTCGGCCCGAAGGCGGAAGGATTCGATCAGTCCCGGATCGGGCGTGACCGTCACGATCGAAAATGGGCGGCCGTCCCGGGCAGCCTCATGAAACGCAGCCTCGCCGATGCCATAAAGGCCAATGCCGGTGACGCTTTCGCGCAGCGCATCAAGTCCCGGATCGCTGAAGGCCGCGACGATCACTGCGGCGACGCCCGGCTCTTTCGCGGCCTGCTGCCCGATCGCGGCGACGCCTTTGGCGGCATTCTCCATGTCTTCGGGCGTGGTCAGCAATGCAGGGACACCCTCGTTCGTGCGCTCGACAATGACCGCACGGTCCCCGGCGACGCCACGCGCCAGGTCCGCCATGGACTTTGTCGCTTCGGTATTCGAATTCGGGTTGATCAGGACAATCACCGGCGGCTCGGCCAGCACCGGTCCGGCAGAAATGGCGGCAAGCATTGCGGCACCCAGAAGCAGCGGGAAACGGCGGGGCAGGGTCATCGGTCTCTCCGGTCTGAATTGGGACGATCAGGCATAGGCAAGTTTTTGGCGTGGCACGGGGGCATAGCCACCCAGCCGGGAGGTGCGCAGCCGCAGCCTGACCATCGCCTCGCACAGACTGACGGCGCAAACGACGCCGTCCAGTACCGGCAGGCCGTGTTCGGCAGAAAGTCGTTCCGTGAGGTCAGTCATTCCAGCGCAGCCCAGCACGATGGCCTCGGCCCGATCCTCGGCAACGGCGCGACCGATCTCGTCGGTGATCCGGGCATAGGCATTGCTGCCCGGATCCTCCAGTTCCAGCACCGCGACCTCGGATGAGCGCACACGCGCGCATCGCGCCGCCAGCCCATAGCGGTGAAGGTTGTGTTCCAGCGCCGGGACCGACCGCGCCAGCGTGGTCACGACCGAGAACTTGTTCGCGATCATCGAGGCCATGTGATAGGCTGCCTCGCCGATGCCGATGACCGGCTTGTCGGTCAGGCAGCGCGCGGCGTCCAGCCCGGTATCGTCGAAGCAGGCAATTACAACCGCATCGACGTCGGGCGTGTCGCGGATCACCTGCAACAGCCCCGGCAGGCACATCGCCTCGTCATAGAAGCCCTCGATCGACGGCGGCCCGCTGGTCGGGTTCGCGGCAATGAGCTCGGTCCCGGCCGAGGCGATGCGCCGCGCGGCGGCCCCGATCTTTTCGGTCATCGAGGCAGTGGTGTTGGGGTTCAGAACCAGGATGCGCATGTTCCCTCAGACCTCTCCGCCGAGATAGGCGGCCTTGACGCGCGGATCGTCCAGAAGCTCGCGCGAGTTTCCCGCCAGCACGACCTGCCCGGTGGACAGCGCATAGGCGCGGTTTGAAATCGACAGGGCCATGCGGCTGTTCTGTTCGACCAGCAGCACCGAGACGCCTTCGTCCCGGCTGATCGCGACGATGGCCCGCGCGATGTCCTGCACCAGCTTGGGTGCAATCCCCAGCGAGGGTTCGTCCAGCAGCAGCAGCCGGGGCCGCGCCATCAGCGCGCGCCCGATCACCATCATCTGCTGTTCGCCCCCCGACAGGGTGCTGGCCTGCTGGTTGAAGCGTTCGCGAAGGCGTGGAAAGCGGGTCAGCACGCTGTCCAGCGTCTGCTGGATCCCGGCCTTGTCGCTGCGGGTAAAGGCGCCCATCAGCAGGTTGTCCTTGACGCTCATCAATGGAAAGACGCGCCGGCCTTCGGGCACCATGGCGATGCCCTTGCGGACGATCTCGGCCGCGGGGGTTCCGTCCAGCCGGCTCCCCATATAGCTGATCGAGCCGGACTTGATCTTTCGCAGCCCCGTGATCGCCCGCAGGATCGAGGATTTTCCGGCCCCGTTCGCGCCGATCAGCGCCACTGTCTCGCCTTCGTTCAATTGGATCGAGACGCCCTTCAGCGCATAGACGTGATCGTAATACAGTTCGACATTGTCGAAGCTCAGCATTGTGGTCATGCGCTCAGATCCCGATCGCGGCGTCTTCCGAGCCCAGATAGGCCTCGATGACGCGGGGGTTGGCCTGGATGTCGGCGGGAGTGCCCTCGGCGATCTTTTCGCCGAAATTGATGCAGACGATCCGGTCCGAGATCTTCATCACCGCGGGCATGTCATGTTCGACCAGCAGCACCGTTACCCCGCGTTCGTCGCGCAACCGGCGAACAAGGGCGACCATGCGCATCGTTTCGTCCCGGTTCATGCCGGCGAAGGGTTCGTCCAGCAGGATGACCTTTGGGTCGGTGGCCAGCCCGATCGCCATGCCAAGGGCGCGCAGATGGCCCTGCGGCAGGGTCGATGCCAGTTCGTCCCCGATCTCTGCCAGTCCCAGGAAGCCGATGATCTCGTCGGCCGAGCGGGCGAATTCCGCCTCGTCAGAACGAGCGGCGGATGTGCCAAGGAAATATTCCAGCAGGCTGGCGCGAGAACGCAGGTGATGCGCGACGATGACGTTCTCTCGCACGGTCATCGAGCGGAAGATGGTGGTTTCCTGAAAGGTCCGCACAACGCCCATGCGCGCCACCTTGTGCGGGGGCAGGCCCGAGATGCGCTGACCCTGAAAGATCACCTCGCCGCTGGTCGGTCTCTGGAAACCCGCGATCTGCTTGAACAGGGTGGATTTCCCGGCCCCGTTCGGCCCGATCACGGACAGGATCTCGCCTGCGGCGACGGTAAAGCTGATCGCGTTGTTCGCGGTAAGGCCACCGAACTTCTTGGTGACGCCGCGGACTTCAAGGATGGGGGTCATTTCCCGCCCTCCTTCCGGTCAAAAAGGCTGAGAACACCGTTCGGCAGCACCAGCATCAGCGCGATCATGATCCCGGAATACAGCAGCAACTGGTATCGTCCGGTCGCCGACAGCAGATCCCAGCCGAAATACAGAAGCAGCGTCCCCAGCATCGGCCCGAAGACATAGCCCAGCCCGCCAAGGAAGCAGTAGAGCATGAAGTTCACGCTGTCCTGCACCACGAAGGAAGAGGGGTAGATGGATTGCGAGATCGACACGAACATCGCCCCTGCGACCCCGCCGAAGAAGCTGGAGATCGCATAGGCCAGCACCCGCAGCCATGCGGTGTTGACACCGATCGAGGCGGACAGTTCCTCGTTTTGCTGAAGGCTACGGCACAGGTGCCCCAAGCGCGAATTCACGATCCGCCACATCACCAGATAGGCCAGGATCATCAGCGTGGCGGCGACGAAATAGAACGCCTGGCGCGGGTTCTGCAGCGTCGCGAAATCGGGGATCAAAGTGATGCCGAAGACCGACAGCGCACCTGGCATGGGGATCGAGGTGATCCCCTTGGCCCCGTGTGTGACCGGCAGGGCCAGCGCGGTCAGGCGTGCCACCTCGGTCAGGACCAGCGTGACCATCGCGAAATAGACCCCGCGCAGGCGCAGAATCGGCAGCCCGATCAGGACCGAGATCAGCGCGCAGAACAGCCCCGCCAGCGGCAGCGTCAGCCAGAAGCTGACCCCGACTTGCGTGATCAGGATCGCCGAGACATAGCCCCCGGCCAGCGCATAGGCGCCCTGTCCGATGTTGATGCGGCCGATATAGAAGGTCAGCCAGACCCCTGCTGCCCCGATGGACAAAAGCGCCACCGAGGTCAGCGTGTAGTAGAAATCCCACCTGCCGGATGCCGCGATCAGCATCGGGACGCCGGCAAAGACAAAGGCCAGGAAGGCGGCCACGCCCAGCAGGCGTGGCATTGACAGGGCCTTGCCGGACTTCAGCGCGGGACGGCTTTGGGTTTGGTTCGGCATGTTCATGGCATCAACCCCACGGCTTGCCCATAAGCCCCTGCGGACGGATCGCAAGGAACGCCATGAGCGTCGCGAAGATGACCAGATAGGTCACGTCGCCATACGAGGACAGGACCGACAGGCCCACGCTTTCCATCATGCCCAGGATGAAGCCTCCGGCGATGGCACCCGAGATGACACCGGCTCCGCCGATCATGATCATCAGGAAGGCCTTGACCGAGGTTGGCCCGCCCATCCCCAGGTTGACGCCCGTGATCGTGACCAGAAGCGCACCGACCAGCCCGGCCAGCATTGCCCCCATCGCGAAGCCCAGCATCGAATAACGGTCCACATCCACGCCCATCAGCTGCGCTGCCGTCCGGTCCTGCGCCAGGGCCCGCATCGCGCGACCTGCCTTCGAATACTGCATGAACAGGATGAACCCCAGGATCAGGGCGATCGCCAATATCCCGATCAGGATGCGGTCATAGGGCATGATAAGGCGGAAATCCCAGTTGAAGACGCCGTTGACGATCTTGGGCACGCCGCGCTGCTTTTCCCCGAACAGAAGCAGGATCAGCGCGTCCAGGAAAAAGGCGATCCCCGCCGCCAGCAACATGGTGGATTCGTCGCGCTTGGATCTTCGGATCACGGGGCGGAACAGGAAGCGCTCGATCAGCGCGCCCATCACCCCCAGCACCAGCGCCGAGGCAATCAACCCGACGATGAAAGGCAGTCCCAGCTGCGAAACGACCGTATAGCATACAAAGCCGCCAAAGACATACATCTGGCCGTGCGCAAAGTTCAGCACGTTCATCAAGGAAAAGATAAGTGTCAGGCCCAGGGCGATCAGTGCGTATTGCGCACCCAGATACAGCCCGTTTGCGATGATCTGTTCCATTCCGCACCCTGTGTTTGAAAGCCGGGGGCCGGTCGGGCCGGTCCCCGGGGCGCGCGTGCGCTTTTGTGGGCCGTGTCAGTCGACCTGCGCCACGAACAGGGTCTGGAAAGCCCCGTCCTTGTATTCGTTCACCACCAGCGGGACCGAAATCTGCCGTTTCTGCTGGAACGAGGTCGTGCCGACGTAATGAAGCTTGGCGTCACCGACCATGAAGGGGTTCGGGGCCTCGAACGTGTCGATGGTCTTCTTGTATTCGTCGACATTGTCGATCGCGGCAGGGTTCGCTTTCAGCGTCTCGATGATGTATTCAAGCGCATAGACCTTGGTGTTCGACTCGTCATTATATTCGCCGAACATCTTGGTATAGCGATCCACGAATTCCTTCATCGCGTCGCTGGCCAGTTCGGGGGTCGAGGCTCCGCCCACCGAAATGAAACCATTCGCCAACTCGCCCGCGCCTTCGGCCAGAACAGCCGCATCCTGCGCCGTTTCGGTCGAGATCAGCCCCTGATAACCCAATTCGCGGGCCGAGCGGATCAATTGCGGCGCATTGGCCGGTGATACGCCGGACAGGACCAGCAGATCAGGCTGCGTCTGGATGACCGGCAGCAGCACCGGGGTGAAATCGGTGGTATCGACCTGATACGTCACCTTGTCCGAAACCACTTCCAGCCCAAGGGCCTTTGCGGCCTCGACCCCGGAATCGCGCTGGCTCAACGGATCGGATTCATTGGCGGCGACAAAGGCGATCTTCTTGATCCCCTTGTTGTCGATCAGGTATTTGTAAATCGCCGGACCGGATTGGTAATTGGCGACCATGCCCAGGATCGCATTCGATGCCGGGGCGACATAAAGCGTTTTCGGAAAGGCATAGGGGAAATAGATTATGCCCTTCTGTTCGGCGACCGGGCGCACGGCGGCGGCGCCGTCATCGACGTTCGGGCCGACGACGTAATGGACGCCTTCCTGCGCCATCTTTTCCATGCCGGCAATGGCGCGCTTGGGATCCTTCTGGTCGTCGAAGGGCACGATCTGGATATCATAGGTCGTATCCCCGATTTTGACCCCACCCAATTCGTTCAGCCAGGCGGCACGGGCTTCCATCGATCTTTGGTTTGAAATCCCCCAGGCCGCGGCAGGCCCCGAGGTGACGCCGACGAAACCGATCTTCAGCTTGGCGTTTTCGGCATGGGCGGCCGAAAACATCACCATGCTTGCCACGGCCGCAAGCGCGGTGGTTTTCAGAAAGTTGCGACGCTGCATTTCAGTGCTCCCTGTTATTTGGGCCGTCCGCAACTGACTCCGATAGATGCGGAGGCGTTTATGAAACTGATCTGACACACTCATGGTGATCTTGTTAACGGTTCTGTCAAGCGTTCGTTAACAATATGGCTAAAGCCGAATTCTTGCCGTAGATTTCAAATGCACCTATTTCCTTGGGCCGCAGCATATTACGGGGGATCAAGCGCCGATGAACTATGCCGAAGCACAGGGCGAAGGCACCGATATTGGCGAAGAAGACATCGTCGAGCACATATTTGAGGCAGTCGTGGATCAGCGATTGCCGCCGGGCACGAAACTTTCCGAATCGGCCCTGTGCGAGGCATTCGGGGTCGGTCGGATGCGGATCCGTCGCGCGCTTCTGTTGCTGGCCAGCCAGCAGATCGTCGACCTGCACACGAATCGCGGCGCTTTTGTCGCAAGCCCCACCGCCGAGCAGGCGCATGAAGTATTTGAAGCACGCCTGACGCTGGAGCCTTCGATCACGAGGCTGGCCGTCGCGCGCGCCACCGATGCCGACATCGCCGCATTGGCCGAGCATATCGAGCTTGAGCATCAGGCCCATCATTCGGGGCGTCGCCGGGATGCGATCCGCCTGTCCGGGCAGTTCCACGGGCTTCTGGCGCAGGTCGCCGCCAACTCGGTCATGTCCCGGATGATGCGGGAACTGATCACGCGAACCTCGCTGATCATCGGGATATTCGGCGCGCAGGACATGACCGATTGCCGCGACCACGATCACTCCAGCATCGTCGATGCGATCCGCGACCGCGACGCGGATCTGGCGGCTGAACTGATGCGCGACCATCTTGCGCAGATCAAGCGCGACCTTGACCTGACCGAGCGCAGCACCGGCCAACTGGACCTGGTGGCAATCCTGAAACGCTAGCGACAGCCAAGTGATGGCTGGCGTGATGCGTCTGATTTTCTGGGAAGAAAAACCACAACCAAGTGGCGGAGAGGGTGGCCGCCATTTTGACCCCCTAAAGCCCCCGATGATACAACGATAAGGCAATGAAATAAGGGCTAATTCAGAGGCCACTGTTTCATGCGGCAACGTTGAATGTCATAAAATTGCACACGCTTAGGCGGGTAGGTTAGGGGGTGAATATGCCGCGAGTGGCTAAAGAAATGTCGGCGCTTGACGTCAAGCATCTCAAGCCGGTGCATTCTAAACGGCCAAGCTTGCGCGCGGTTGGTGGTGTATCCGGCCTTCTCATTCAAGTGACGCCGAACGGAGCCAAATCATGGCTCTTGCGGACGACCATTGCGGGCGAGCGGCGCGAACTGGGATTGGGCGCATATCCTGAGACGGGCCTCGCCAGAGCGCGCGACAAGGCGCGAGAAGTGAAAGACGCGATCCGTGAAGGGCGCGACCCCATTGCCGAGCGGAAGGCAACCCGAGCGGCTGCAAAGCGCAAGCGGGATCGCATCACCTTTGCACAGGCTGTTGATGAGTATCTTGGCGGCAAGCTGGATGAGTTTCGCAACGAGAAGCATCGGAAGCAATGGCGTGCGACACTGGATACCTATGCCGCGCCGGTATTGGGCAGCATGGCCGTGGCAGATATTGCCGTCGATGACGTCAAGCAGGCATTGGAACCTATCTGGACAAGCAAGACCGAGACGGCGACACGGCTTCGGGGCCGAATTGAGGCCGTTCTGTCTTGGGCAACGGTCGCTGGACACCGGAGCGGTGACAACCCGGCGCGGTGGAAGGGCAATCTTTCGGAACTGCTGCCCAAGCCCTCACGCGTAGCTAGCAAAGACAATCAACCAGCCTTGGCCATTGATGATGCCCCCGCGTGGTTCAAAGCGTTGCAAGGCATGGAGGGAACAGCCGCGCGGGCGCTGGAATTCCTGACTCTGACCGCTGCGCGCTCGGGTGAGATAAGGGGCGCGACTTGGGATGAGATTGATCTGGAAGCCCGCATTTGGACAATCCCAGCCGAACGCATGAAGGCAGGACGCGAGCATCGTGTGCCGCTTTCGGGCCGGGCGGTTGCGGTCCTTGAAACCATGGAGCGGCGCGAGGGCGTCCCATACGTCTTTGCTGCACTGCGCGGCGGGATGCTTTCTGACATGACCATATCCGCTGTGATGCGGCGCATGGATGAGGCCAAACCCAAAACGTGGATAGACCCGCGAAGTAAGCGGCCTGCCGTCCCGCACGGAATGCGCTCAACCTTTCGGGACTGGGCTGCGGAACGCACTGACTACCCGCGCGACATGGCAGAGATCGCGCTGGCACATAATGTGGGGTCAGCGGTGGAGCGTGCTTATCGGCGCGGGGACATGGTGGAGAAGCGGCGCGCGTTAATGGACGCGTGGGCCGCACATGTGGTGTCGATGCGAGGCTCAACAAATTCTGGGGGACAGAATGCTTGACGTGACCGTGCTCTATCGAATCCGGCGCGCGGGAAATGATGAAGTTATTGCCTGTGTCGATGCCGGTTCCAAAGCGGCTGATTTGTCGACAACGGTATCATAGTGCATGTTTAGGGAAGGTAAGGAGTGAACGATGATTGCAAAACATATCGACGTCCCGAAGTTCTGCGCCTCGCTAGGTATTTCACGGCCCACGCTTGAGCGTTGGCTGCGTGATCCTGATGTGAAGATGCCGAGGCCGATACGCATTGGGCGCAAGCGATATTGGCCCGAACACGAAATTAACGCGTTCCTCGAAAAAAACAGGATGGCTGCGTGATGGATGCGGACAAGATCAAGAAGCTAACCGAGGAAATTTACTCGATGGTTCATCGCATCACCGACCATGACTATGAGCGGCATATGATCGAGCGGGCATCAAAAGCAATCCGCGATGAACTGCCCAAGCCACCGCGCTCGGGTGGCAGCTTTAACTGGAAAGCCGTTTCTTGAAAATAAGAGGCCCGGAAGGAACCTCCATTCCTGCCGGGCCAAATTCGTAACTTGCGATTACAGGATCATTAATAGTGATGGAAGCTACTGAAGTCAAGCCGCAGGCGCGCGGCTCCATTTCCCATCTCATCGAACCACAGCACAAAGCTGCGGCCCGGATGCTGGGGTATGCCCTCACAGTTGGAACGCCCGGAACATGGCACCGAGCGGCCATCGTATGGGAAGCCCAGCTCACGCAGGAAGAAAGATGTGCAGTTGCGGAATCCTTCCTGCTGTCCCTGCCTCCCGACGAGGTAGCCGCGCTCGCTGAGGACGAGCTGGCCGGTCTTTCTGCCGTGCCACCATTCGCGCGCACGTCTGACGCCGCTTCGTGGTGGGCATCAGATGCCGACATTGAGGAACGTGGCACCTATCTTATTGCGATCTGGGAGGTAATGACGCCCGAGGAAAAGACGGCCTTCCTGGGATTTGCACTGGGGAGGGCCGCTGCATGAACGCGGTGCCTGACTACGCCCGCATCTTCGCGGATATCCAAGCGTCGGGCGTCGCCCCGCCGCCTGCACGGCTTGCTGCTGTGGATGGTCGTATCATCATCGACAGCCTTGCGCCAAGGCCCACGCCGTTCGTGTGGCGTGATCCATCGTCCATCCCGCCGCGCCCTTGGGTCTATGGAAATCACCTCCAACGACTGATGTGCAGTGTCACGGTTTCGCCCGGTGGCGTTGGTAAAACCACATTGGCGATCATGGAACTGCTATGCATGGCCACCGGGCGCGAAATCCTTGGGGCGGCTGTGCCTGAGGCTCTTACCGTCTGGGGGCTTTTTCTTGAAGAGCCTCGCGATGAACTGGAACGGCGTGTTGCTGCTTCTATGTTGCATCACAATATCAACCCTGATGAATTGGCTGGGCGTTTCTACATTGACGGAAATGATTCACAGCTTTGCCTCGCCACCCAAGGCAGAGACGGCATCCAGATTGTCGAACCTGTCTCAGAGAAGCTAATCGAGCACATTCGCGAACATGGTATAGATCATCTTACCGTTGACCCCTTCGTGAAATCGCACCGGGTTGGCGAAAATGACAACAGCGCAATTGATGCGGTTGCAACGGAATGGGCGCGCATTGCCCGCGAGTGCAACATATCCGTCGAACTCGTTCACCATACCCGCAAGGGCAACGGGGCGACGCTAACCTCCGAAGATGGGCGCGGCGGTTCCGCGCTCCTCAATGCCGCACGGGACGGTCGGGTGCTCAATAGGGCAAGCCATGAACAGCGGCAAAAGATGGGCGTGAATACTGCAACTGATCACGCGACTTATTTCAGCGTGACGCAAGACAAAACTAACATGTCCACTGGCAGCGGAGCATCATGGTATCGAACTGTCGGGGTTGCAATCGGGAATGGCGACTGGGTTGCCACTGTCGAGCCTTTCGAGGTGCCAGACACGTTTGACGGCATTACGGTTAAGGACACGCTGCTAGTGCAAAGGGCAATTGACGAACTGCCAGAACCACGAGCCAGCGAACAGTCAGGGGATTGGGTGGGTAATGCGGTGGCAAATGTGCTGGGCCTGCCTTTGCCAGAGAGCAAGGCAAGGGTGAAGGCGCTGATAAGCGAATGGCTGGCCAAAGATGTGCTGCGCACAGAAAATCGCAAGACGAAAGGACAGGATCGCCCCTATATCATAGTTGGTGAATGGATTACGGACATTTGACCCAACCACCACCACCACCACCACCCTCCACCCTAAAGGGTGGGGTGGTGGTGGTGAGGCGGTTCATGGTGGCGCAGAGGGTAGCGACAAGCATATATCACCACCACCACGCGCCCCATTCGTCGTGGTGCTGCCCACATGGTAAAACCTTAGGTGTTCCGCATCTGAGGTTGGCATGGGCAAGTCGAAGTCATTTACTAATGCTGTTGAGCAGTGGACCGAGCAGGTGCATCAGGCATCGCTTGATACGTTCGCTGAGTCCGTGCGTGGTATCGCGAATGAAGCCCGAGCTGCTATGCCGCATGAGACGGGCAACCTGTCGCGGTCTATTGTGGTATCCGATACGGCTGCTATTCCGCTGGGTGCCAACGATGAAGTCTATCCCGATCCTGCTGCCAGTGATGATGCCGTGCTAGCTAATCTGAAGCTTGGGGATCGGGTGTATATCGGCAGTCGGGCGACATACTTCAACAAACAAGAATTCGGCTGGCTGAGTGTTGCGGGTGGTGCTGTGACCAGTCATTCCGGTCGCTTTGGTATGACTGCGGCCATGGCTCGTTGGTCGGCTGTGGTTAAGCGCGTTTGGTCGCGTCGTCGTCGGGAAGGCTAAGCGGGGCCACCGTAGGCAATATCTGGGGCCTTGAATACGCGGTGGGGCTGTCCTTCTCACATTCTCAAAATGTTATAGTGTAACAAATGGCAAGACCAACGAAACAAGCCTCTTTGGCAATTAGGTTCTTGGAGAACCTGAAAATTCCCGAGGGAAAGCTAGCCGGTTCGCAAGTTAAACTGGCGAAATATCAAAAGCAATTCCTTAACGGCGCGCTCAAACCTGAAATCATGGTCGCGTGCCTTTCTATCGGGCGAGGGAACGGCAAGACCGCGCTTTCGGCTGGTGTTGCTTTGGCTGAGGTTATGGGCGTGTTGCACGATGCCCCCCAACCTAAGCGCGAGGTGTTGCTTGTGGCGCGTAACCGCGATCAAGGTAAGGTCGCGTTCCAGTTTATCCTAGGGTTCATTGAGGGGCTTCCCGATGAGGACCGGGCGCTATTCGACATTCGCCGGGGGCAGCGGCTGGAGGCGGAATACAGCGGCAATGGTGGTGGCATCGTCCGGGTAATCCCGGCTGACGGCAAGTCGATCCTCGGGGGTGCCCCGACGATGGCCATTCTGGACGAACGGGCCGCGTGGCACCCGGAAAAGGGCCAGGAACTGGAAAACGCGATCTTGTCGGGATTGGGTAAGCGGGATGGCCGGGCGTTCATCATCTCTACCTCGGCCCCTGATGACGCCAACGCCTTCAGTCGGTGGCTAGATCAACCGCCGCCCGGCACATACGTGCAAGAACACCGCCCGCAGGAAGGATGCGCCCCGGATGACGTGGAGGCGCTGAAGATTGCCAACCCCGGCGCGGCGGAGGGCATCGGTTCAACGCTGGATTGGCTCAAGTCGCAGGCTGCGAGAGCTATTGCGCGCGGTGGTTCGGCGCTGGCGTCCTTCAGAAACCTGAACTTGAACCAGAGGGTGAACGTCGAGACTGGCAAGGTGCTGGTCACGGTTGATGAATGGCTGTCGGCTGAGGTTGCCGAGCTTCCGGGGCGTGATGGCCCCTGCGTTTTGGGCGTGGACCTTGGCGGTAGTCGCTCCATGTCTGCTGCGGCGCTGTATTGGCCGCTGACGGGGCGTGCCGAGGTTTGGGGCGCGTTCCCCACAAATCCCGGCTTGGCGGATCGTGGCGCTGCGGATGGCGTCGGGCGGCGCTATGTCGAAATGGAAGAACGGGGCGAACTGTGGACGCAGGGCGACCTTATCGTTCCGCCTGCCGACTGGTTGCGCCGGGTTATCGGGCGCGCTGAGGGCTACCCCATTGCGTGCATCGTCGGCGACCGGTTCAGGGAGGCCGAATTTCGGGAGGCCATGCAAGCGGCTGGCGTTCGTGTCCCGTTTGTAGCGCGCGGCAACGGCTTTCGAGACGGTGGCGAAGACGTTGAGCGGTTCCGGTCGGGGCTGTTCGATGGTCGCGTTAAGACCCTCCCCAGCCTGCTGCTGCGCTCTGCCATGGCAGAGGCCATCGTGGTTATTGACGACAGCGGCAATGAGAAGCTGACCAAGAAGCGCAGTCTGGGCCGGATCGATGCTGCTTCGGCTCTGGTTGTTGCGGTTGCGGAAGGGCAGCGACGGGCGGCTGTTCCTGAGCGTGGCCCTGCTAGGGTTGTCTGGGCATGAGTTGGCACCGTCATAGCGCGCATGTCATCCGCACCGAACGGTGGAAGCGTTTGCGGAAGGAAATCCTGCGCCGCGACAATTACCGCTGCGTGAAATGCGGTTCGGCTGGAATGCTGGAATGCGACCATATTAAGCCGGTTCGGGATGGTGGCGGGGAATATGACCCGGCCAACCTTCAGATGCTGTGTAAGCCCTGTCATGCCGCCAAGACCCGCACCGAAGTATTTGGGGGCAAGGTTGATCCTGAGGCGTCGAGGTGGCGCAAATTGCTACGGGGCGGAATATGAAGCGTTACGACGAATACGACGAAGACGAACTGCGCGAGTTGCTGATAGATCAGTATCAACGGGACTGCTCATATCTGCATTCGCAAGGCGTCATCCCTCTGCCGTGGGCTGGCGGCGAATTTGCCATCGCTAAGGATCACTACGCGATCTTGATTGCTGTCATGGATAGCGCCGGGAACTTTCCTAACAGTTCCGCAGCTATTCAAGAGTTGTTGGGCTTTAAGGCGACTGGCAACGCCACCGCATCCTTAAATGGCGCGATTAGGGCCAATCTTATTGCCAAAGACGGAGATTATCTCTGTATGACCGAATATGGCAGGCATATGATTGAGTTTGCGGAAGATAATCCCGACGCTTTGGCGTTTAGCTGGGATTAGCGTAAAACATGGTTATCCAAATTTGGTTAACCACGGATATAATTATGCTGCAATCTAAGAAAATCCAGCTTCGTCAATCGGAGATCCGCCAACAGCTTTCGGAGCTTGCTGGCAAGGATACTCCGACCGATGACGAGGTGCGTTCGATGGACGCCCTTGATAAAGAATACCGCGCATCTGAAGTCAGGCTGCGTGCTGCGATGGTTTCCGAGGATGCCGAACGCCGGGAAGCTGGCGCGGAACTGGAAACGCGCTCGGACAAGCAATTCGCTGAACTGATCGACAAATTCGAGGTTCGGCAAGTCGCACTGGCGCTTGACGAGGGCGCTTCCCTGTCCGGGGCGACCGCCGAGGTCGTGCAAGAGCTTCGCAGCCAAGGCGGTTATCGCGGCATCCCGCTTCCTCTGGCGGCACTGGAACAGCGCGCGGGCGAAACCGTTTCTAGTGGGCTGTATGAGCCGAAACAGACGCGGGATATCATTGCCCGCCTGTTCCCGAACTCGGTTGCTGCCCGCCTTGGCGTCCAGTCGGTCAACATCACCTCAGGGCAGGTCGAATACCCTGTTGCCACCGCCGGGGCTGTGACTGGTTGGCAGGCTGATGAGCTTAGCAATGTGGGCGGTCCCTCTGCCTTCGCCACCACTGAGAAAGTGCTCTCGCCCGATCAGACGCTTGGGGCGCAGATGGTCATCACGCGCAAGGCCCTGAAGATGACGGGGCCGGGGCTGGAGAACGCCATTCGTCAGGACATGTCGGCGGCGATTGAAGTTGCGCTTGATGCTGCAGTCATCACGGGCACCGGTGCCGCTGGTCAACCGCTGGGCCTGATCCCAGGTGCTGCGACCTATGGCATTACGTCAACGGCTGTTGGTGCCGCTGCGACGTGGGCCGCGTTCCGCGCCGAGATCGTCGCCTTCATGCAGGCGAACGCGATCACTGACCCGGCACAGGTCCGTGTGGCTTTCCCGCCTGCTATCTGGTCCGATCTGGATGATGCCCTGATCGCCGGAACAGCTGTCTCTGAACTGGACCGCATGGCTTCGCACGGGGTCAAGCCGGTGCTGGCGAACCAGATTCCTGCCGCGACTGCCATCCTGACTGCGACGGTTAACGGCGTTGCGCCTGCGTTCTTGGGCATCTGGGGGGTGGATCTGGTTCGTGATCAATTCACCAAGGCACACAGCGGCCAGCTTGTTCTGACCGGTCTTGTCACTGCCGATGTGCAGGTTGCGCGGGGCATTCAAACCCGCATCCTGACCGGTCTGGCGGGTGCCTGATATGGACGGCTTCCCGATCTATGCGGGGGGCCTTGAACTGCGGGACGCTGGCGACGGCTCCCGCAGGCTCACGGGCAAATTCCCCTATAACTCGCGTGCAGTCATCAATTCCGGCGGCAACGGTCGCAAGCCTCGCAAGGAAGCATTCGCGCCACGTGCCTTTGGCTTTGCGGTTGATGACCCGGATCGCGATATTCATCTGCTGGTCGGACATTCGTTTGATCGTCCCCTCGCGTCGAAGAAGGCGGGAACGTTCCTGCTGAATGACACCGACGAGGCGCTGAATTTCGAGGCGGTCATTCTGCCTGAAATTCAAGAGGCGACGTGGTGGACGGATTTTCTTGCACAGTTCACGGCGGGTTTGGTCGGCGGGATTAGTCCCGGCTTTCGTGTTGCGCCACCTGAGGCGGTAAAGAAGGCCGAGGAAACGACCGAAGAAGACCCCAGCGAGGGGAATGCCCTAATCCGCACGATCTTTGAGGCCATCCTGTTTGAGCTATCGCTTGTGACGCGGCCCGCATATACCGAAACCTCCTTGGATTTGCGGCAACTGGATAGCGGGCTGATCGTTCCGAAGAAATCTGCCCATTACAGGTGGCGCGCATGACCAGTCTTTATGTTGAGTCAGAAAATGAACTCTCAATTGTTTATCCTGATGCTCCTGCTGGGGTTAATGGAAGTGTTCCGGCGGCTATCTGGGGAAAGCTGGAAAGCTACGTTAATTCGCGCTGGACGACTTCTGAGGTTGTTTTTGAAGTTAACCCTCCTTGCCCTGTTAATTGGCGTCCTCCGTATGTTCCGTATGTTATTGAGGCCGTGGATGACGAACCTGCCGAAGTGAACCAATATGGCGAAGTGCGGGTAACTGGCCGGGCTCTGGTTCGCTGCACAATTGGCGGCAAGGAAGTAACGCCCGAGGTCGAGGAAGCGTATCGCCGCCTTGCTGCCTATTACGCGTCAGAGGATTTGCGCGGCTATTCTCGATACTCAGTGAACATCGACGGCAGTCTGCAAGAAAGTTGGGCGCGTCGTCGCGATGCAACCGCACTGGCGAATTCCGGGGCGGCTGATCTTCTGACCAAACACCGAAAGGCGGGCATTGCCCATGTTTAATCTGTTCAAACGCAAGCAGGCAGCGGCCCCTGAGACGCGTGCAGCCGATACCGGGTATACGGGGCAGGTCATGGCGCTGCGGGAAGCGTGGATCAGCGGCCAGACCGGGCTGGCTGAACTGACCGCGACGGTGCAAGCCTGCGTCAGCCTCTGGGAAGGGGCGCTATCGGCCTCTGATGTGACCGGCACTGATTTGCTATCCCGGTCCGTCATGGCGTCTGTGGCGCGTTCTCTGGCGCTACGGGGTGAGTCGCTTTGGTATATGGCCGATGACGGGCTGCTTCCTGTGGCCGATTACGACTTCAGCACGCGCGATGGGCGTATCCGTGGGTATCGGCTCAGCATCCCGGAGTCGGGCGGCAACTACTCCGTGACCGCGCTTGCTGCTGAGGTGCTGCATTTCAGGATCGGGGTTGATTCTTCCGCCCCATGGACCGGCACGGCACCCTTGCGCCGGGCGCGCCTGAGCGCCGGACTTCTGGAGACGCTGGAAACCGCGCTATCCGAGACATATGCCAATGCGCCGTTGGGTAGCTCAGTGGTGCCATTCCCGGAAAGCACGGGCGTTGATCTGGACACGCTGGCACGGGGCTTCAAAGGGCGACGGGGACGCGTGCTGTTGCGCGAGTCGGTGAACGTGGCCGCGCAAGGCTCGGTCGCGCCTCAGTCTGATTGGCGACCGCAGGGGCTGACCCCGAACCTTGCCGATAGCATGGCAACCCAGAACTGGGGGGCTGCGCGTGCCTCGATCCTGAACGCTTTCGGTGTGTTGCCCGGTGGCGTTGATACTGCGACGACTGGACCAATGGTGCGCGAGATGCAGCGGCACCTTGCGGGCTGGACGTTGCAACCGATGGCAATGCTGATGGCTGAGGAAGCTTCATTGAAGCTGGGCGGCAATGTGGAAATCGACGTGATGCGCCCGGTTCAGGCTTATGACGTGTCGGGACGTGCGCGGGCCATGACAACGCTTGTGCAGGGGCTGGCGATGGCCAGGGAAGCCGGGATTGACCCTGACGCGGCCCTGCGGCTGGTGAACTGGGGGAAAGATGACGGGGCCTATTGATGGCTGGCGTTGAGAAGTATGAAATTCCGGCGCTGCCTTGCCCGGAAGTGTTCCATTTCGGCCCCGAGATTGACCGGGAGACGGCCCGCAGTTTGGGGCGCAACCGGTTCTTTACGGGCGAACCTTGCCTGAAGAACCATGTTGCCGAGCGTTGGACCTCAAACGGCACCTGCATTCAATGTGTGTTGGAACGCCACAGGACCCGCGCATACCGCACGCATATCAATCCGGTTGCGGCGACATGGGTGCAGGCTAACCCAGACCGGATCGACGCTTATAATGCGAAGAGGCGGGCGAAAGCTGAAGCTGTCGCGCCGAAGTCAGAGGCGCGACGGGAAGGGCTGAAGCGGCATTGGGCAGAGCGGAAAGCAAAAGCTGCCTAGCGTTGCTGTTTCGCAACATTAACGGATAGGCGGTGCAATGGGCGGGTAGGAAACTTCCCGCTCATTTTATTCTTTAAATTCAAGTGATTAAAAGCCAAGTGGCGGAGAGGGTGGGATTCGAACCCACGGAACCCTTGCAGGCTCAACGGTTTTCGAGACCGCCCCGTTCGACCACTCCGGCACCTCTCCGCGCTCTTGGGTGGTGGCGGGGATTTAGACGGGCCGGGGTTGAAGCGCAAGGGGGTTCGGGAGAAAAAAGCGCAAAACATTTCTTCCCTTACGCAGATCGGGTGACAGATGGATTTTCTTGCCGGGAGCAGCCGCGCGGATCGCGCAAAGACGGGGATTGCGCCATGCCGGTTCTGACCGGACCGCTGGGGGATCCATTGCTGCGCGAACGCCTTGCACCGCAGGCGACGGCCACTGCGCCGCTGAATGGGCGGCTGGTGGGCGGCGCTCTTGCCGGGATCGCGGCCGAGGGCTTTCCAGCCTTTCTACCTGGCGGGTCCGAGCTTCCCGCCTGGGAAACGCCCTGGACCCCCGACCTGTCCCGCTATGCAGAAATCTTCGCGTTGGTGCCCCGGCAACTTGATGGACGAGAGGTGCTGGGCATCGGAGATGATCGAGGGGAGGGGGCGTGGCAGCCCCAACTGGCCGCGGCCATCGCGGATTGGTTGCTGACGCGTCAGCAGGACCGCTCGGCCGCGGACATTCGCCGTTGCCTGCCCCTGATCGCGGGCTGGATCGCATCTCGCCTGCGGGCCGGTATCGAGACGGAGGATCTGCCCCGGCTTGGCCCGGACGGGGAGGAGCGCGTAAGGCTGACAGGGTGGAGCGAACCCTATGCCGATCATTTTTCTGTCGAATCGCTGGTGCTGCGGCAAAGGCGCCATCGTGGCGACTGGTCGCCGGACATGCTGCGGGCGATCTTCGTGTCAGGCGACGCGACGGTCGTGCTGCCTTGGGATCCCGTTCGCGACCATGTCCTGCTCATTGACCAGTTCCGCCCTGGTCCCGTGGCGCGGGGGGACCGGCAACCCTGGTTTTACGAGACGGTGGCCGGGCGCGTCGATGCGGGCGAGACACCCGAACAGGCGGCGCTGCGCGAGGCGATCGAGGAAACCGGCATCACGCTTGATCGACTGATCCCCGGACCGCACCATTACTCAAGCCCCGGAGCAATGGCAGAGTTCCTTTACCTTTATGTCGGGATCGCTGACCTGCCCGATGATGCGGCGGGGTTCGGGGGCCTTGCCTCCGAGGATGAGGACATCCGTTCCCATGTCGTCCCGCGCGTCGAATTGACCCGCATGGCGATGGCCGGAGAGATCCGCAACGGGCCGCTTCTGTCGCTGGCGCTGTGGCTGGAAATCGGCGCGGCGCGCATCCGGGCGGAACTCGGGCTGCCCGTGGCTGGTTGATCACGCGCTTGCATACCCGCCACGGGGTTGCCGCCCGGCGGCGGCCGCGTGTAGACCGGGGGCGACCAAATCGCGAAAGGCCCGCCATGCGCATCTGCCCCGACCTCGCCTCCGCCATCGGCAATACCCCCCTGATCCGGCTGAACCGTGCCTCGGACGAAACCGGCTGCGAGATTCTGGGCAAGGCCGAGTTCATGAACCCCGGCCAATCGGTGAAGGATCGCGCCGCGCTTTACATCATCAAGGATGCGGTCGCGCGCGGTGAGCTGAAGCCCGGCGGCACCATCGTCGAGGGTACGGCCGGCAATACCGGCATCGGGCTGGCGCTTGTCGGCTCGTCCATGGGCTTCCGCTCGGTCATCGTGATCCCCGAGACCCAGAGCCAGGAGAAAAAGGACATGCTCCGGCTTGCCGGGGCCGAACTGGTCGAGGTTCCCGCCGCGCCCTACAAGAACCCCAACAACTATGTCCGCTATTCCGGGCGACTGGCCGAAGAACTGGCGCGGACCGAGCCGAACGGCGCCATCTGGGCCAACCAGTTCGACAATGTCGCCAACCGCCAGGCCCATGTCGAAACCACCGGTCCCGAGATCTGGGAACAGACCGGTGGCAAGGTCGATGGGTTCATCTGCGCCGTCGGCTCGGGCGGAACGCTGGCGGGCGTGGCGATGGCGCTGCAACCCAAGGGCGTCAAGATCGGACTGGCCGACCCCGAGGGCGCGGCGCTGCACAGTTTCTACACCGAGGGGGTGTTCGAAAGCCCCGGCTCGTCCATTACCGAGGGGATCGGGCAGGGGCGCATCACCGCGAACCTTGAAGGCTTCACGCCCGACTTCTCGTATCGCATCCCCGATTCCGAGGCCTTGCCGGTCGTCTTCGACCTGCTGGAATACGAGGGGCTTTGCCTTGGGGGCTCGTCCGGGATCAATATCGCGGGTGCTGTCCGCATGGCGCGGGAAATGGGCCCCGGCCACACGATCGTCACGGTGCTGTGCGACTATGGCACCCGCTATCAAACCAAGCTGTTCAACCCGGAATTCCTGCGCGCCAAGGGGCTGCCGGTCCCTCAATGGCTGACCCGCAAACCGGCCGCGCTGCCGGAGGTCTTCGAGGACTGATAGACCGCATGACCCGTCTTACCAAACTGATTGCGCCGCTGTTTCTAATGCTGGCGCTGATGCTTTCGCTTCCGGCGCTTGCGCAGGAACAGCCCCAGCCTCAGCCGCCCGATTACGAGGCGTGGACCCGTCAGGCGGACAAGACGGAAGATGCGCTGGAAAGCGGACAGGCCAGCGATGGCGATCTTCAGGACCTGCGCGAGAAGATGGTCCATTGGCGCGATACCTTTCAGGCCGCGCAGGGCACGAACTCGACCCGTATCGCCACGCTGAAGGACCAGATCGCGGCCCTTGGCCCGGCCCCGGCCGAGGGGCAGACCGAGGCCGAGGATGTGGCCGCGCGGCGCAAGGAGCTGGGTACCCAGCTTTCCGAATTGCAGGCGCCGGGCCTGAAGGCGGTCGAATCCTATGGTCGCGCGGATGGCATCATCCAGCAGATCGACCAGAAGGTCCGCCAGCGCCAGACCCATGCGCTGATCCGCAGGACGCCAACGCCGCTCAACCCTGCAAATTGGGGGCCGGCGCTGACCGAGGCCGGCGATGTCGGCGTCCACGTCTATAAGGAAGTCCGCGATAACTGGAACGATTTCGGCAGCGGGCCGGACATGGTGGGCCGGATCATCGTCACCCTGGGCTTCCTGCTGGCGGCGGTGCTGCTGCTGTCACGCGGGCGGCATTGGGTCGACTCGCTGCCCTCGCGCCTGTCCGTGCGCGCCAGCGAAAGGTCGCGGGCTGCGCTGATCTTCGCGGTTTCGCTGGGGCAGATCGCAATTCCCTTCCTTGGCATCGTGCTGGGCGTCGCTGCGCTGAGCGCGACCGACCTGTTCGGTGCCTGGGGGCGGCCGCTTCTTCTGTCCATCCCGGTTGCGGGCATGGCGTTCTTTGGTGGCTTCTGGCTGGTCCGCCGGGTCTTTCCGGAACCCGGCACCTCGGATTCGCCGCCGCTGCCGATCGACGAGAAGCAAAGGCGGATGGCCGCATTCCGCGCGACCGTGCTGGCCTTCGCGATGGCGCTGCACCAGATGTTCTCGCGCACGGTTCTGCCGCTGGCCGGTTTCCACAGCCAGAACGACGCCTTTACCGTGCCCGAGCGCCTGAGCGAGGCATCCGCCGGGGTCTGGCACTTCTTCATGATCCTGCTGGGCGCCTTCTTCCTGTTCCAGCTTTGCAATGTCCTGCGCAAGCTGAAGCCGGGCGAACACGAGGCGCCGGATTACCGCACGCGGATCGTGGTCCTGCTGGGGATCATCGGCCGGGTGGTCGCGGTCGCTTCACCCGTGCTGGCGGCGGCTGGCTATGTCACGGCGGGGAACGCGATCCTGTGGTCCTCGATCATGTCGCTGGCGCTGGTCGCGTTGCTGATCGTGTTGCAGGATTTCATCGCGGACCTCTATGCGATGGCCACGGGGGGCGACCAGTCGGCGCGGGACGCGCTGATGCCGGTGCTGATCAGCTTTGCGCTGGTCGTGCTGTCCCTGCCCATGTTCGCCCTGATCTGGGGCGCGCGCTCCAGCGACCTGGCCGAGGCATGGACCAAGATCAAGCAGGGCGTCAGCCTGGGGGGCGTTCGCCTGTCGCCGACCGCGATCGTGACCTTCGCGCTGATCTTCCTGTTGGGCTATTTCATGACGCGCTTCGTGCAGGGCGCGTTCCGCAACTCGATCCTGCCCAAGACGCGGCTGGATGTCGGCGGCCAGAACGCCGTTGTCTCGATCCTGGGCTATGTCGGGATGGCGCTGGCGGCTGTCCTGGCAATCACGGCGGCGGGGATCAACCTGTCTTCGCTTGCCATCGTCGCCGGTGCGCTTTCGGTCGGCATCGGTTTCGGGATGCAGCAGGTCGTGTCGAACTTCGTCTCGGGCATCATCCTGCTGGTCGAACGACCGATAGCCGTGGGCGACTGGATCGAGGTCGGGGCCAAGCAGGGCGTGGTCAAGAAGATGTCGGTCCGCGCCACCCAGATCCAGACCTTCGACCGCAACAACGTGATCGTCCCGAACTCGGACCTGATCACGCAGCAGGTGACGAACTGGACGCGCGGCAGCCTTCAGGGGCGCATCATCGTGCCGGTGGGCGTGGCCTATGGCAGCGACACCCGCAAGGTCGCGCGCATCCTGATGGAGATCGCCGAGGATCAGCCGACGGTTCTGATCAATCCGGCGCCCGCGATCCTATTCCGAGGTTTCGGTCAGGACAGCATGAATTTCGAGATCCGCGCGGTCCTCTCCGACATCAACGGTGGCGCGGGCGTGACGTCCGAGATCAACCACCAGATTGTCCGGCGCTTTGCCGACGAGGGGATCGAGATCCCGAATGCGCAAAGGGATGTCTGGCTGCGCAATCCCGAAGTCCTTGCCCAGCTTGCCAGTCATCTTGACGCTCAGACGCGCAGCGCGACCGGCAAGGTTCTTGGCCCCGCGCAGCCCGAACCCGCGCCCGTCAATGCCCCCATTCCGCGCGATGACGCGCCGGAATACGACAATGACGGCGATCTCGACGGGGATGGGGACGGCGACGGGGATGGCCGCGCCTGAAGCATGGGGCTGAGCCTCAACCCCGCAGGCGGGGTCGGGGCGGCTCTTCCTCGGGCAGCCCCTCGTGAGACAGCATCACGGCAAGCGGTCGCAGCCAGCGGATATGGGCGCAGACAATCATCACCGCGACCATGATCGGGACCGCCAGGAAGGTTCCTGCGATCCCCCAGACCGCTCCCCAGAAGGCCAGCGCCAGAACGATCCCGAATGAGGACAGGCGCAGCGTCTGGCCCAGAAGCATCGGGTCGAAGATGTTGCCGATCAGGAAATGGACCGCCGTGCAGGCGCTGCCGATGGCCAGGGTCGTCGTGGGATCGCCCGTCTGCGCCAGCACCACCGCAATTGCGATCACCGTGGCGATGATCGATCCGATGGTCGGAATGAAGTTGAGAATGAAGCTCAGCGTTGCGACGGCCCCGGATAGCTCCAGACTTGCGGATCGGAAGATCACCCAGATCAGTGCCGCCGTCACCGCGCTGATCGCGGCCTTGACCACCAGATAGCGGTTCACGCGGCGCATGATGCTGTGGATGATGCGCAGCACTTCGGTCGCGCGGGCGGGATCGCCGGTCAGGCGCTCGACCTTGACCGGGAACCAGATCCGTTCGGCGAACATGAACCCGACAAAGGTCAGCACCAGGACCGAGCCGGAAATCAGGTTCGACGCCTGGCTGGCGGCGGAACGGATCCAGCCGGCAAAGTCGATGCCGCCCAAAAAGGTCAGGATCGATTCCTGCACCCGTGGCCCCCAGCGCTGGCTGAGGCTGAGGATCGTTGCCTGAGCGCGGTCGGCGTAAAGGATCGAGGTCGAGACGACCTCGTTTACCTGTGCGACCACCGTTGTCGCGGCCCAGAGCAGGGCGATGGCAATGGCTATCAGCGCCAGCGTGGTTGCCAGCCAGTTCGGCACCCTGAGCCGCGCAAAGGCCGAGATCGCGTCGCTGGTCAGCGAGAAGATGATGATCGAGAAGGCCAGGCAGGTCAGCATGAAACGCGCCTGCACCAGCAGGAACAGCAGCAGCGCAAAGGCGATGACGCCAAGAAATCCCGTCTGCAGCCTTTCGCTCAGCTGCGAGTCATTTGCGCTCAAGACGTCCCCTTAAGGTTTCGCCTGATGCGGGCCGGGGCCGGGGCAGGACGCCCCGGCAGCAGGCGTCAGGCTTCGGCTTCATCCTCGCCATTCTCGGCGATGCGGGCAACTGAAACCACGGTTTCATCCGCCCCGGTATTGAACACGCGCACTCCGCCGGCAGAGCGCGACCGGAAGCTGATCCCGTCGACAGGTACGCGGATCGATTGCCCGGTCGAGGTGGCCAGCATGATCTGGTCATCCGGTTCGACCGGGAAGCTGGCGACCAACTCGCCACCGCGCATGGCCTTGTCCATCGCCATGACCCCCTGGCCACCGCGTCCCCGTACGGGATAGTCGTGGGACGAGCTGATCTTGCCCGAACCCTTGGCGGTGATGGTCAGGATCAGGTCCTCGGCCGCCGACATCTCGGCATAGCGTTCCTGGGTGATGCTGCCTTCGGCCACCGCATCCTCGTCCTCGTCGGGCTCGGCGCCATCATCCAGCGCGCCCGCAACCGCACGGCGCATCTTCAGATATGCGGCGCGTTCGGCCGGGTCGGCTTCGAAGTGACGGATGACGGACATGCTGACCACGCGGTTGCCTTCGCCCAGGCGGATGCCGCGCACGCCGGTGGAATCCCGGCCCTTGAAGACACGCACGTCGGTCGTCGGGAAGCGGATCGCCCGGCCCGAAGCCGTGACCAGCATCACGTCGTCCGCCTCGGTCGCCATGCGCGCGCCAATCAGTTCGACCCCTTCGGGCAGCTTCATGGCGATCTTGCCGTTCGACTTGACGTTGGTGAAATCCGACAGCGCGTTGCGGCGAACATCGCCTTCCGACGTTGCGAAGATCACCTGATAATTGTCCCAGTCCTTCTCGGGCGCATCAACGGGCATCAGCGCGGCGATCGAGACGCCGCTGTCGATCGGCAGGATGTTGACCATCGCCTTGCCCTTCGAGGTCCGTCCGCCCAGCGGCAAACGCCAGGTCTTCATCCGATAGACCATGCCATCCGTGGTGAAGAACAGAAGCTCGGTATGGGTATTGGCGACGAACAGGGTGGTGACGAGATCGTCTTCCTTGGTCGCCATGCCGGACAGGCCCTTGCCGCCGCGCCGCTGGGCACGGAATTCGGCCAGCGCGGTGCGCTTGATATAGCCGCCCGAGGTAATGGTCACGACCATGTCCTCGCGCTCGATCAGGTCCTCGTCGTCCATGTCACCGGCCCAGTCGGTGATCTCGGTCCGGCGCGGAACGGCGAATTGCGCGCTGACTTCGCGCAGCTCACCCGCAATGATCGCCATGATCCGGTCGCGCGACGCCAGGATCGCCAGGTATTCGCGGATCGACTCGGCCAATGTCTTCAATTCGTCGGTGACTTCCTGCACCCCAAGCTGGGTCAGGCGCTGCAGGCGAAGCTCAAGGATCGCACGCGCCTGCGTCTCGGACAGGTTGTAGGTGCCATCCTCGTTCACCGGGTGCAGCGGATCGTCGATCAGACGCAGGTATTCGACGATCTCGTGGGCGGGCCAGCGCCGTTCCATCAGGCGAGAACGCGCCTCGGCAGCGTCGGCCGAGCTGCGGATGGTCGCAACGACTTCGTCCACGTTCGAGACTGCGACGGCCAGGCCGCACAGCACATGGGCGCGTTCGCGGGCCTTGCGCAGTTCAAAGGCGGTCCGACGGGCGACCACCTCTTCGCGGAAGGTCAGGAAGTGAGTCAGGAAGTCGCGCAGGGTCAGCTGTTCGGGACGACCGCCGTTCAGCGCCAGCATGTTGCAGCCGAAGCTGGTCTGCATCGGCGTAAAGCGGAACAGCTGGTTCAGCACCACCTCGGCGGTGGCATCGCGCTTCAGCTCGATCACGACCCGGACGCCGACGCGGTCGGATTCGTCCTGGACATGGGCGATGCCCTCGATGCGCTTTTCCTTGGCAAGTTCGGCGATCTTCTCGATCAGGCTGGCCTTGTTCACCTGATAGGGGATCTCGTCCAGCACGATCATCTGGCGGCCGTTGCGGCCTTCCTCGATCCGTGTCTTGGCGCGGATGATGACGCTGCCGCGCCCTTCGAGATAGGCTTTGCGCGCGCCGGAGCGGCCCAGGATGATCCCGCCCGTCGGAAAGTCGGGGCCGGGCACGATTTCCAGCAGGCGTTCGGTCGGCAGGTCGGGATTCTCGATCAGCGCCAGCGTCGCCTCGACCACCTCGCCCAGGTTGTGGGGCGGGATGTTCGTCGCCATGCCGACGGCGATGCCGCCGGCGCCGTTGACCAGCATGTTGGGAAAGCGCGCGGGCAGGACGGTCGGTTCGCGGTCCTTGCCGTCATAGTTGTCCTGGAAATCGACCGTGTCCTTGTCGATGTCCATCAGCAGATAGGCAGCGGGCTTGTCCATCCGCACTTCGGTATAGCGCATGGCCGCGGGGCTGTCGCCGTCCATGCTGCCGAAGTTGCCCTGGCCGTCCAGCAAGGGCAGGGACATGGAAAAGTCCTGCGCCATCCTGACGAGCGCGTCATAGATCGAGGCGTCGCCATGCGGGTGATATTTACCCATGGTGTCGCCGACCGGACGCGCCGATTTGCGATAGGCCTTGTCATGGGTGTTCCCGGTTTCGTGCATCGCGAAAAGCACGCGCCTGTGCACCGGCTTCAGCCCGTCGCGCAGGTCCGGGATCGCCCGGCTGACGATGACCGACATGGCATAGTCGAGGTAGGACGAGCGCATCTCGCTCGCGATGTCGATGACCGGCCCGTCATGGGCCATCACGGCACGTTCCGGGGTACCATTTTCATTGGTCTCGTCATCGTCGTGATCGGGGGTATCGGACACTGGAACGCCTCAACATTTTGTTGATATGAGGTCTATCCCATACCAGCCGAGGGTGCAATCTTGACGGCCCGGAAAACGCGACTCAGGCCAGCCCGGCGACCCTTTTGCGCCCGCGCAGGCAGGCCGCCCAAAGCGCCGTTAGTCCCGCCGAGCAGATCGCGTTCCAGCCCGCCATGGAGATGCCGAACAAGCTCCAGCTGATTTCGTCACAGCGCACGACCGGCGCCTTTTCCAGCGCAGCCATCAGGTCGCCCGTGGACATGGTGGCAAGGCCCGAAACCCCGCCCGAACAGTGTTGCGGCCCCAGCCACAGCTTCATTTCGACCCCGGTGTGATAGACGGCAAAGCCAAAGGCGGTCGCCGCGGCGATCAGCCCCAGCAGTGCCAGCCACCGTCGCCAGCCCAAGACCGCCATCAGCGCGGCGATGATCGCCGCCGCCAGATGCGGCCAACGCTGCAGGATGCACAATTCGCAGGGCGCATAACCCAGCGACTGGAAGGTCAGGGCGGCCGCCAGCAGCGCGGCGGATCCCGCGCCTGCAAGCGTTCCTAGCTGTTTGTTGCTCGTCTGGGTCATGCTGCCGGGTTAGGGCCGCAGGCGATTTCCGGCAAGTGCCAATCGCGTGATCTCAATGGGGTTTCCAGGTGAAGACGCGGTAAAGATAGATCACGACCACGACCAGCACGATCAGCTTCGAGACGGGATCGACGTAATCCCCGACCAGCGCATAGTTTTCGTGCAGCAGCAGGCCCGCGACGGTCAGCCCCCCGGTCCAGATCGCGCTGCCGAAGGTGGTGTAGATCAGGAACTTCCAGAACGGCAGGTGCGAGATGCCCGCGGGGACCGAGATCAGGGTGCGGATCGTGGGAAGCATCCGGCCAAAGAAGACTGCGGCTGCACCGTGACGGTCGAACCAGCCCTGTGCCGTGTCGATGTCGCTGGGCGACATGGTCAGCCACCGCCCGTGCCGGGCAGCAAAATGACGCAGGCGCGCCTCGCCGATCCACATCGCGATCAGGTACCACATCAGCGTGCCCAGAACTGAACCGATGGTGCCCATCAGGATCGTCAGGCCCAGCGACAGATCGCCGCGTCCCGCCAGGAACCCGGCCAGCGGCATGATGATCTCGGAAGGGATCGGGGGAAAGACGTTCTCGGCAAGCATCAGCAACAGCACGCCAAGATAGCCCCAGCTGTCGATCGTCGAAACCACCCAGTCGAACATGCGTTACTCCATTTGTCTGGGGGGCTTGCTGAAGGTCGCATGCGGCGCTGTCAACCCTTGAGACCTATTGTGCAATGGCGCGTTTGGCGTAGCCTGATCGCGCCGGATCTGGGGTGGTGGAGGAAGTCTCATGCAGTGGCGGGGCAGACGGGAAAGCCGGAACGTCGATGACAGGCGCGGCATCAGCACGGCGGGCGCGGGGGGGATGGGGATCGTGGGCGTCCTGGTCGTCCTGGCCGTCGGTTATTTCTTCGGGATCGACATCTCACCCATCGTGGGGGCCATCGACCAGGGTCAGGAAAGCTCGGAACCCCGCGAACTGACCCAGGAGGAACAGGAAGTCGGGCAATTCGTCTCGGTCGTGCTGGCCGATACCGAGGAAGTCTGGCAGCGCATCCTGCCCGAACAGGCCGGCGTCCAGTATACCGATCCGCAACTTGTGATGTTTTCGGGCGCGGTGCAGTCGGCTTGCGGTGGTGCGTCGGCGGCGATGGGGCCGTTCTATTGCCCGAATGACCAGAAGCTTTACCTCGACACCGATTTCTTCAAGATCATGCAGCAGAAGATGGGGGCTGGCGGCGATTTCGCCTATGCCTATGTGGTTGCGCATGAGGTTGGGCACCATGTCCAGAACCTGTTGGGCATCCTGGGCGAGACGATGAAACTGCGCCAGCAATCCAGCGAAGCCGACGCGAACCACATCTCCGTCCTGACCGAACTTCAGGCCGATTGCTTTGCCGGGGTTTGGGGCAAGAACGCCAACGAGCAGTTCGGCACCATCGAGGATGGCGATATCGAAGAGGCCATCAATGCAGCCGCCGCCGTCGGTGACGACACCCTGATGCAGAATGCGGGCCGGGCGGTGCGCCCGGACAGCTTTACCCACGGCTCATCGCAGGATCGCATGACCTGGTTCAAGCGCGGCTTCGACAGTGGGCAGATCGCGCAGTGCAACACATTCAAGGAAGCGGGGCTGTAGGCCCCGCCGCGTCATTCACTCGCCCTGAAGGACCGCCAGCGCGGCGGGCGTGATCCGGCCGCGCTTGAGAGCGTTCCCGTCCGCTGCGGTCAGTCGACCGCTCTCCAGTCCGCCGACTATCCTTGAGCAGAACGTCTCTGCAGCCTCGGACACGGGCACTTTCATGAAGACGGCGATGTTTTGACGGTCCTTGGCGGATCCCCTGCGGACATTGGCCCGGCAATCATTCATCACCATCGCCCGTGTCGCAGGGTCGTTCTTCACGATCCGGGTTTCGCGGTTGATGTTGGACTGAGTGATGTCATTCGGTCGGCGGCTGCCTTCATCCTGACATCCAGCGATCAGGACAAGCGCGGAAAAGGCAATCATAACGGGACGTAAGGACAATTCTGTCGACTCCAGGGATCATCTGGGGCGACGTTGCATCGGCCCCATGAAAAAGGCAATCAGCAAGTCGTGATCATCTGTTATCGTGCGTGATGTTCAGGGTCGGTGCAGGTGCATTCCACGCGGGCGGTCCATCGTCGCCCAATCCGGCCACAGGCCGAAATGCTCCAACCCGACCAGGACCAGGGATATGCCCACCACGGCGAGAACCAGCCGAACTCTTTTCGCGCTGGGCGGGTGGCGGGCCCAGCGGGACGCCCGGATCAGCCAGTTGAGGTTGTTCATTTGCCCCATCCCCTGCTAGTGCTGCGCGAAACGGAAACAAGCTCCGGGACCATGTCTTGCCTCATCACAGCGACAGCCGCATCCTGCCCTATTCCGCCGACCAGATGTATGGGCTGGTCGCCGATATCGAAAGCTATCCGCAGTTCCTGCCCTGGAACAGCGCCGCGCGCATCCGGTCCCGCCAGATGCGTCCCGATGGCAGTGAGCTGGTCGAGGCCGACCTGGTCATCAGCTTCAAGGTCTTTCGTGAACGTTTCGGCAGCCGCGTCACCCTGTGGGCAGACGAAAGGCGCATCGACACCGAATATCTGGACGGACCGTTCAAATACCTGAAAAGTGGCTGGACCTTTGTCGATCAGCCCGAAGGCGGCAGCCTGGTCGAGTTCTTCGTCGATTTCGAATTCCGCAATGCTATCCTGGGCAAGGTCATCGGGGTGGTCTTTCACGAAGCTATGGTCCGTATCGTCCGCGCGTTCGAAGAGCGCGCCAAGGAATTGTATGGCGCTGCCTGACGCGCGCCCTCCCACACCTCGTATTCCCGCGCCAGCGCCGCGCGGGCCCAGACTTCGGCCTTGGGGTCAAGATCCGTGGCTGCCTCGGGCGAGACATTGCTGCGGCCCAGACTGATCGGCACACCGATCCGCTGGGACAGGAACCGGACCAGCTCGGGCAGCGCCTCATAGCGGTAAAGGTGCTGGATGCTGATCCGACCCGTCGCATCCAGCAGGAAATCAGATTGCCGCCCCAGACGGGCATGGGCCGGACGCTCGCCCTCGCTCAGGTAGTCGCGCAGGAACTGGTCGAAGCTGATCTGGGCAGTGCTGTTCGGGTGGCCGATCAGCGCATCCCGTGCGCGGTATCGATACCAGCTGCGCAGCCAGTCCAATGGCTCGCGGATGACGGCCACGCGGTCAAAGGACGGGTGGCCCAGCGGCGCCAGCAGCGGCCGGATCTGCTTGAGATATTGCCGGTGGTTGATGTGCTTGATCTCGGGCCGAGAGCGGAAGGAAATTTCGGCATGGGGCAGAAGCGCCTGTTCAAGCGCCGTCGTCCCGGTCTTGGGGACCGAAAGCAGGACAAGGCGCGGTTCGATAAAGATCAGCATGGGTATCCAACGGCAGTTTGCCGGTTGGCTTAGCGCGGCGGGAACAGGCGTTTCAACCTGCAATTGCGTTACCCGGAATTGCCTGCGGGCTACTTTTCTGTCGTTCCAGCGTGTATGCTGACTGGGTCGGAGGAGACGCCATGATCGAGCTGTTCTTCGTGACCTGCCTGATCGCAGACCCCCAGGTTTGTCACCCGCACAGCCTGTTGTTCGAGGAAAGGCACGGGCTTTTCACCTGCATGCAGCGCGGTCAAACCGAATTGGCGCGCTGGGTCGAAGGTCATCCGCGTGAGCGGGTGCGCGAGTGGAAGTGCCGATATGCGCACCCGGAAATGCGCGAGATCTGATCCCCTTTTGCACTGACCGCGGGCAAGCGGCCCCGAGCCTGCGCACTGGATCGGCAACAGATGGCGCGGCCTGGAGCCCCCGGATTGCGGATTTCCGCCGGATCGCAGCTGCTGGCATGATGAAATCAGGGGAGGGCGACTACAGCGGGGATTGACCCATGATCGAGCTGTTCTTCGTCACCTGCCTGACAGCAAGCCCGATGCAATGCCAGGATCGCAGCCTGCTTTTCACGCAGGACGTCGGGTTGATGACGTGCATGGTGCAGGGGCAAAGCCAATTGGCGGAATGGACGCGAAGCCATCCGCGCGAAACCATCCATCGGTGGGGCTGCCGTTCGCGCGGAAACCGGATCGCGGCCTGAATGGCCGCGACCGGCATTCGCCTTAGCGCCGTCCGGCTTCCAGCGCGTCCTCGAAAGTGCGCAGGCCGGTGGTCGGGGCCTGCACAAGGACGGCCATGTTGCCGGGCTTGTGCTGGTTGCGATACATCTTCAGATGTGCCGCCGGGATTTCGGCCCAAGGAAAGACCTCGGACATGCAGGGGTCAAGACGGCGTTCGAGCATCAGCATGTTGGCGGCGCTGGCCTGTTTCAGATGCGCGAAGTGGCTGCCTTGCAGGCGCTTCTGGTGCATCCACAGGTAACGCACGTCAAAGGTGCAGTTGAATCCGGTGGTGCCCGCGCAGATCACGACCATGCCGCCCTTCTTGCAGACGAAGGTCGAGACGGGAAAGGTTGCCTCGCCGGGATGCTCGAAGACGATGTCGACGTTCACGCCCTTGCCGGTGATGTCCCAGATCGCCTTGCCGAAGCGACGCACCTCGTTGAACCATTCCTTGTATTCGGGGGTGTTCACGGTCGGAAGCTGGCCCCAGCAACTGAACTCCTTGCGGTTGATGACGCCCTTGGCGCCCAGGCCCATGACGAAGTCCCGCTTGTCCTCTTCCGATATGACACCGATCGCATTGCCGCCGGCGGCATTGATCAGTTGGATCGCATAGGAACCAAGTCCGCCCGACGCACCCCAGACCAGCACGTTCATCCCCGGCTTCAGCTCATGCGGCTCATGCCCGAAAAGCATGCGATAGGCGGTGGCCAGCGTCAGCGTATAGCAGGCGGATTCTTCCCAGGTCAGGTGTTGGGGACGCTTCATCAATTGCTGCGCCTGCACACGGGTGAACTGCGCAAAGCTGCCATCCGGCGTCTCGTATCCCCAGATGCGCTGGGTCGGCGAATACATCGGATCGCCGCCGTTGCATTCCTCGTCATTGCCGTCGTCCTGGTTGCAGTGGATGACGACCTGATCGCCAACCTTCCAGTTCCGGACCCGATCTCCAACCGCCCAGACGATGCCGGACGCGTCCGAACCAGCGATGTGGTAATCCGCGCCATGTCCGTCGAAGGGGCTGATCGGAACGCCAAGCCCCGCCCAGATGCCGTTGTAATTGACGCCTGCCGCCATCACCAGAACCAGCACTTCGTTGCTGTCGATGCTGGGCGTGTCCACGACTTCGATCTGCATCGCCTTGTCGGGTTCGCCATGCCGCTCGCGCCGGATTGCCCAAGCATACATCTGCTTGGGCACATGTCCCAAGGGCGGCATCTCTCCGACCTCGTACAAGTCCTTCAGGGGCGCGTCATAGGGCGCGATGGAGTTCGGTGCATCAAGGGCCATCGGCATCTCCTGTCTTGCCGCAGTGCAGAATCGGCGTCTCACCCCCTGAGTAAAATCGCTCGCGCAACATTGCAATAAAATTCTGGCGTGAATGAGCAACAATATAACCCGGCCGATTCTGGCTGGTCAGCCGCTCATGACAGGAACCAGATAGCGCGCCAGGAAAGAGGCCAGATCTCCCAGCACCTTGTCGCCGCCAAAGGCTGCCGTGCCATGCCCCTCATCGGGCAAAAGCTGGAAGTCGATCGGTGTCAGCGGATCGACGCGGTGCCAGGCGGTGCGCAGGTGTTCGGCCTGATGGGCCGAGACGATATTGTCCCGGATCCCGTGGCGGATCATCAGCGGCGGCAGCCGCACACCCTCTGCCATCATGGCCAGCCTTCCGACGGGGCCCATCGCCGTCGCCTCTTTCCGGCGGTCGCCGACGGCATAACCGACCAGCAGCGATTCGACGCTTTGCGCAGAATCCGCGGGCGGGCGCGTGACCTTCAGGTCCAGCCGGGCCATGTCGGCGTCCATGCTGCCGAAATCCATCGGCCCGTAAAAATTCACCACTGCGGCCGGGGACCAGCCTGCCTGCACCATGCTGATCGCGGCCGAAACGGCCAGAAATGCCCCGGCCGAGCGACCGCCAAGCGCGATCCGGTCTGTTACCAGCCCCAGATCCTTGCCGTGCTTTTGCAGAAAGGCGGCCGCGCTCAGCACGTCATCCTGCTGCGCGGGCCAGCGCGACTGGCTGGACAGGCGGTAATTCATGCGGACCACCGCGATTCCACGATCCAGCACCTGCCGAGGCACCCGCAGGTCGCGCTTGTCGCCGGTCAGAAAGCCGCCGCCGTGGATATCCAGGATCGCGGGAAAGGGGCCGGGCCCCTCGGGGCGATAGATGTCCAGCATGTTGCGGGGCGAATGGTCGGAATAGGCCAGTTCCATGATCCCGGACGGGGTCTTCGGACTGGCAAGCGCCGGCGCGGCGAGCGTCGCGGCCAGCGAGGCAAGGACGGTTCGGCGGGTGATCATTCGGCCCCTCGGTCGGTGTTCTGAGTTTGGACGCTAACATCCCTTTCCCCGCAGTCCAAACATACAAATGAACATCCGGGCGAAGGAGTGGAATAAATGTGTTCCCACCGCCCCGGTCCCTTGCTTGGCGGGCGGAGCAAGTGGTGAAGCTCTCTGCGCTGCGGCGAATTGACCGGGCACGATTGTTACGATATCAACGCAGGTGCAGAAATAATATTGCGGGATGGATGATGACGGAACGCGCGCCCATCAAGGACAAGCCCTGGCTTTTCCGCACCTATGCCGGCCATTCGACGGCGGCCCGGTCGAACGCCCTGTATCGCATGAACCTTGCGCGGGGGCAGACCGGGCTGTCCGTCGCCTTCGACCTGCCGACGCAGACCGGCTATGACAGCGACCATGTCCTGGCACGGGGCGAAGTCGGCAAGGTTGGTGTCCCGATCGGCCATCTTGGCGACATGCGCGCGCTGTTCGACCAGATCCCGCTGGAACAGATGAACACCTCGATGACCATCAACGCGACCGCGCCATGGCTGCTGTCGCTTTACATCGCGGTGGCAGAAGAGCAGGGCGCCGACGTTTCCGCGCTTCAGGGCACGGTGCAGAACGACATCATCAAGGAATACCTGTCGCGCGGCACCTATATCTGCCCGCCGGCGCCCAGCCTGCGCATGATCACCGATGTCGCGGCCCACACCGCTCGGCACATGCCAAAATGGAACCCGATGAACGTCTGCTCGTACCACCTGCAAGAGGCGGGGGCGACGCCCGAACAGGAACTTGCCTATGCGCTGGCGACGGCTATCGCCGTTCTCGACGATCTGCGGGGCAAGGTCGAGGCGCGGGATTTCCCGGCAATGGTCGGGCGCATTTCGTTCTTCGTGAATGCCGGCATTCGCTTTGTGACCGAGCTTTGCAAGATGCGCGCCTTCACCGAATTGTGGGACGAACTTTGCCGCGAGCGCTATGGAATCGAGGATGAACGGTTCCGCCGCTTTCGCTATGGCGTGCAGGTGAACAGCCTTGGCCTGACCGAGCAGCAGCCCGAAAACAACGTCTACCGGATCCTGCTTGAGACGCTGGCGGTCACGCTGTCCAAGAATGCGCGCGCCCGCGCGGTTCAGCTTCCCGCCTGGAACGAGGCGCTGGGCCTGCCCCGACCCTGGGATCAGCAATGGTCGCTGCGGATGCAGCAGATCCTGGCTTATGAAACCGACCTGCTGGAATATGGTGACCTGTTCGACGGAAACCCCGTCATCGCCGCCCGGGTCGCAGAGTTGAAGACCGGTGCCAGGGCCGAACTTGCGCTTCTGGATGGCATGGGCGGGGCGATCGCGTCCATCGATTACATGAAGTCGCGACTGGTCGAGTCAAATGCCGAGCGCCTGAACCGGATCGAGGCGGCCGAGACCGTCGTGGTCGGCGTGAACCGCTGGCAGCAGGGTGAACCCTCACCCCTGACCGCGGGCGAAGGCGGGATCCTTGTCGTCGATCCCGCGGATGAACAGGACCAGATCGCGCGGCTTCTGGCCTGGCGCGAGGCCCGCGATGACGCGGCCGCCCTTGCCGCCCTTGCCGCGCTGCGCGTGGCCGCGCAGGGGGGCGCGAATATCATGCCACCCAGCATCGCGGCGGCACGTGCCGGTGTAACGACAGGCGAATGGGCGTCGGTGATGCGCGAGGTCTATGGCGAGTATCGCGGCCCGACCGGCGTCTCTGCCAGCCCGTCGAACCGGACGCAGGGGCTTGAGCCGATCCGCGAGGCGGTGGACCAGGTCAGCCGGCGGCTGGGGCGGAGGCTGAAGTTTCTGGTCGGCAAGCCGGGGCTGGACGGCCATTCGAACGGTGCCGAGCAGATCGCCTTTCGCGCGCGTGATTGCGGTATGGACATCACCTATGAAGGTATCCGCCTGACCCCCGAGCAGATTGTCGCGCGGGCCGCGCAGGATGATGCGCATGTCGTCGGCCTGTCCATCCTGTCAGGCAGTCACCTTCCGTTGATCGACGAGGTCATGGCGCGGATGCGCGGGGCGGGCCTTTCCCATATCCCCGTGATCGTCGGTGGCATCATCCCCGAAGAGGATGCCGAGCGGCTGGAAGAGATGGGCGTCGCCCGCGTCTATACCCCCAAGGATTTCGAGCTGAATCGCATCATGATGGATATCGTGGCACTCGCCGGGCCCGACGAGGTCGCTGCCTGAGCTTGTGGCGCGCGTTGCAGGGGTATTTGTAGAAACGGTGAATTCTGGTGCGCGGCGTCCGTCTTCACCGTTTTCCAAATACCCATCTTGCCAAGTCCGCGATCAGTCCTTGAGAAGCAGGAGCAGCGCGGCGACGGTTGCGATCACGCCGGGCAGGATCATCATGCCGGGGACGGTGTGGGTCAACATCGCCTCCAGCAGGATGACCCAGACCGGGGTCAGGTAGGTATAGGCCATGACCTTGGCGGAAGGCAGGCGCATGGTCGCGTATTGCACAAGCGCGGTGGTCATGGCGCTTGCGAAAATCGCGACGTAGAAAAGTGTGATCCAGACGATCGCGGGCAGGCTGGTCCAGTCGGTGTGGATAATCGCCTGCCAGCCCCAGACGGCCAGGATGATCGCGCCTGCGACCAGCGTCGCGAAGGTCGAGGCCAGCGGGTTCTCGCCCCGGTTCAAGCGCCGCACCATGGGCGTGTAAAGGGCATGGGCGGCGCATCCGACCAGATAGATCGCCTCTCCCCGACCGAATTCCAGCCGCATCAATGCGGCGGCATCGCCGCGGAAGATGACCCACAGCGACCCGGCCGCGCCAAGCGCCAGTGCCATTGCCAGGCGCGAGGTCATGCGCTGGCGCATCAGCATCCAGCCAAAGGCTGCCGCCATCACCGGGGTCAGGGTAAAGACCGCCGCGGCCGAGACGGGCAGGGCGGTTTTCAGACCCTCGAACATCAGCACGAAATAGGCGGCGAAAAGTCCGCCCAGGATCAGGTAGCGCCAGGGCGCGCGAAACGCCTCGCGCGGAAGGCCCGGGCCCGCCGCCAGCGCAAAGCCGCCGACCGCCGCCGCCGCGATGACGAAGCGCGCGGCCGATATGGCCGCCGGGTCGATCAGGTTTGCGGCCCGCGCCCCAAGCGAGAAGGATCCGGCAATCAGCAGGGAAAACACCAGCATGGCAGCATGGCCGCGCAGCGATTCCCGCCGCTCATGCGGCACCGCGATCGTATCGGCCATGGATTCTTCCCCTTGTGTTCAGGCGGGCAGAGCATCGACATCTGCTGCCGGGATACAAGCCCCCTTGGGCGACCACGCTAGCCGGTCTCGCGCAGGGCGCGCAGGACCGCCTGGACCTTCGGGGAACGGTGCAGATCGACATGGCTGACCAGCCAAAGCTGCGATTCCCATTCCGGCAGCGACATGACAGCGATCATCTCGCCCGCGTCGGCAGGCAAAAGCCAACCCAGACCCAGACCGGCGCGGATCGCCTCAAGCCGGGCGCTGCTGTCATTGCTGGCCATGACGACGCTGGCCTGGGGCAGCTGTTCGGCCAACCAGCGCATATGCGGTGCGGGCCGCGACTCCGCGCCGGGCAGGACGAAGCGATGTGTGCTCAGATCCTCGACCGGGCCATGCTGGCGCAGGTAGTCGGCCGATCCATAGAGTGTCTCGGGCACGCGGACCCAGGGGCTGACGACATAATCTGGTTCGACCGGCTTGGCGCCCGCGCGGATCGCGACATGCGCTTCGCCAGCATCCAGACGGAACAGTCGCGTGTCGGTGGTATAGTTCAACCGCAGTCCCGGATGCTGACGCAAAAGCGGGACCAGCCGCGGCATGACCAGTTCTGACAGCCCCATCAGGGATGTCACGGTGATCTCGCCCTCGATCCGGTCGCCGGTTCCTGTGATGCGTGCGGCCATCTGGGCAAAGCGCGCCTCGGCGGCCGAGGCGGCATCAAGCAGCAGCCGCCCGGCCTCGGTCAGGGAATAGCCGCGCGAGTGGCGCTGGAACAGCCGGGCGCCCAGCCGCGCCTCAAGCGCGTCGATACGGCGGATGACCGTCGCGTGATGTACATCCAGAAGATGTGCCGCACCGCTGACAGTACCGCAACGCGCGACCGCCAATGCGGCGCGGATATCGTCCCAGCTTTCCGTTTCCATTGTGCACCTGCGCACAGTCACTGCGCAAATATCGCCCTTTTGTTCATCTGCGCAAAGACCTAATTCAATCCCGAAACAGATTTAGCGGAGACCGCAGATGAACATCCTCCATATTGACAGCGCGATCACCGGCGATGCTTCGGTCTCGCGTCAACTGACGGCCGAGATCGTCGCCAAGCTGAAAGCCGAGCGCGCCGATGCCACCGTCACCTATCGTGACCTGGCCGAAGGCGTGCCCGCGATCGACAACGACTGGTTCCAGGCCGTCCGCCTGTCGCCGGAAAACCCGACGGCCGAGCAGCAGGCCCTGATCGACACCTCGAACGCGTATCTGGCCGAAGTGCAGGCCGCGGACGTGCTGGTGATCGGCCTGCCCATCTATAACTTCACGCTGACTGCGCAGTTGAAGAACTGGTTCGACCAGATCGCCCGTGCCGGTGTCAGCTTCCGCTATACCGCCGAAGGTCCGGAAGGCCTGCTGACGGGCAAGCGCGCCATCATCGCCTATGCGGCGGCGGGCACGCCCTTCGGTTCGGATGTGGACTTCGCTTCGGGCTATATCCGTCATATCCTGGGCTTCATCGGCATCACCGATGTCGAGTTCGTTCCGGCCGACCGTCTGGCCTTTGACCGCGAAGCCGGCCTTGCCCGTGCGCAGGAAGCGCTGGACAAGATCGCCGCCTGATTCCGTCATTTGCCGGAAAGAAACGGCCTTCGTTGACTCGGAGGCCGTTTTTTCGTATTTGATCGCCGAATTCCCGGAAGGACAGCCCTTCCGGTCCCCGCTGGGCGGGGATCGCCCCCCGTCAGCGCGTTGCGCCCACGGGGGCGTTACTGCTTATCATGTCCCGTTTCGCGGGGCGCACGGAAACCGACCTATGGAGGCCGCCGATGTTTGAAAACCTGTCCGACCGCCTTGGCGGCGTCTTCGACCGGCTGACCAAGCAGGGCGCGCTGTCCGAGGATGACGTCGCCGCCGCGATGCGCGAAGTGCGCGTCGCGCTGCTTGAAGCGGACGTGTCGCTGCCGGTGGCGCGCAGCTTCGTCAAGGCGGTGACCGGAAAGGCCACGGGCGCGGCGGTCACGAAATCGGTGACGCCCGGCCAGCAGGTCGTGAAGATCGTCCATGACGAGCTGATCAAGGTCCTGCAGGGCGAGGATGCGCCGGACGCATTGCGCATCGATAGCCCCCCGGCGCCGATCCTGATGGTCGGCCTGCAGGGTTCGGGCAAGACCACGACGACCGCGAAGCTGGCGAAACGCCTGAAGGACCGTGAGAAGAAGCGGGTGTTGATGGCCTCGCTTGACACCAACCGTCCCGCCGCGATGGAGCAGCTGGCCATCCTTGGCCAGCAGATCGGTGTCGACACCCTGCCGATCGTGCCGGGCGAAAACGCGGTCCAGATCGCCAAGCGCGCCAAGCAGCAGGCGACGCTGGGCGGCTATGACGTCTACATGCTTGATACCGCCGGCCGCCTGCATATCGATCAGGTCCTGATGGACGAGGTCCAAGCGGTTCGTGACGTGGCAAACCCGCGCGAAACCCTGCTGGTCGTTGACGGCCTGACGGGTCAGGACGCCGTCAACGTCGCCACCGAATTCGACGGCAAGGTCGGCATTTCCGGCGTCGTCCTGACCCGGATGGATGGCGACGGTCGCGGCGGTGCGGCGCTGTCGATGCGGGCCGTGACCGGCAAGCCGATCCGTTTCGTCGGCCTTGGCGAAAAGATGGACGCGATCGAGGTCTTCGACGCGCATCGGATCGCGGGCCGCATCCTTGGCATGGGCGACATCGTCGCGCTGGTCGAGAAGGCGCAGGAAGTGCTGGAGGTCGAACAGGCCGAGCGCATGATGAAGCGCTTCCAGAAGGGTCTGTTCAACATGAACGACCTGAAGAACCAGCTTGAGCAGATGATGAAGATGGGCGGGATGCAGTCCATCATGGGCATGATGCCGGGCATGGGCAAGATGGCCAAGCAGGCCGAGGCCGCGGGTCTGGACGACAAGGCGCTGAAGCGTCAGGTCGCACTGATCAACTCGATGACCAAGAAAGAGCGGGCCAATCCCGACATGCTGCAGGCCAGCCGCAAAAGGCGGATCGCGGCCGGGGCGGGCATGGACGTGTCCGAGCTGAACAAGCTTCTGAAGATGCAGAAGCAGATGGCCGACACGATGAAGAAGCTGGGCAAGATGGGCAAGGGCGGCATGCTGAAGCAGGCCATGCGCGCGATGGCGGGCAAGGGCGGCGGGCTGCCCGACATGGCCAATGTCGATCCCGCGCAGATGGCCGAGGCGACCAAGATGCTGCAGGATTCCAAGGGCCTTGGCGGCCAACTTGGCGGTCTGAACCTGCCCGGCGGGCTTTCCGGGCTGTTCGGGAAGAAGTGATGCGCCACGGGATCGAAACCATGCATGTGGATGTTCCGGTGATCGAGACCGATCGCCTGATCCTGCGCGCGCCGCGGTTCACCGATCTTGAGGCAATCACCGCTTTCGGCCTGTCCGAGCGTTCCCATTTCGTGGGCGGACCGGTTCCCCCGTGGCAAAGCTGGTCGATCCTGACCGGCATGATCGGCCATTGGATCATCCGGGGCTACGGCTGGTGGATGATCGAAGACAAGGCGACGGGGCAGGTCGCTGGCCGGACTGGCATCGGCCACAACATCGACTGGCCCGAGCCGGAACTCGGCTGGCATCTCTATGATGGTTTCGAGGGCAAGGGCATCGCCTACGAAGCCGCGCTTGCCGCGCGCGAGCATGCCTATGGCGCAATGGGTCTTGGGCCGCTGATCTCGCTTATCGCGCATGGGAACCTGCGCTCGCGCCGTCTGGCCGAGCGGATGGGCGCCGCGCCGGAATCGGAAACCGTGATCCGCGGCACACCCTGCGTCGTGTTCCGTCATCCGATGGGAACCGCCTGAGCATGATCACGACACGCATCGCCAAGTGCACGCTGCGCACCCAGCCCGGAGACCTGAATGACTGACGCCATCGCCCGCGCCGCGAACCTTTTGAAAGAGCACCGCGCCAGCATCGACAGGCTGGACGCGATTCTTGTCTATACGCTGGCCGAGCGGTTCAAGCACACCCAATCCGTCGGCCGCCTCAAGGCCGAACACGACCTTCCTCCGTCCGATCCCGCGCGCGAGTCGCAGCAGATCGAGCGGTTGGAACGCCTCGCGCGCGAGGCCGATCTCGACCCGGAATTCGCGCGCAAATTCCTGAACTTCGTGATTGCCGAAGTGATCCGGCACCACGAAACCTTTCAATCCTGACGCGGGGTTTCCCCGCAATCCCGCCATTTCAAAGGAGAAATCTCAATGGCTATGAAGATCCGCCTGGCCCGTGGTGGCTCGAAGAAACGTCCGCACTACGCCATCGTCGCGACCGACTCGCGCATGCCGCGTGATGGCCGCTTCCTTGAGAAGCTGGGCACCTATAACCCGCTGCTCGCCAAGGACTCGGAAGACCGCATCAAGATGGATGTCGAGCGCGTCCAGTACTGGCTGTCGCAAGGCGCCCAGCCGACCGACCGCGTCGCCCGCTTCCTGGAAGCTGCCGGCGTGAAAGAGAAAGCCGAGCGCAAGAACCTGAAAAAAGGCGAGCCGGGCAAGGCCGCGAAAGAGCGCGCCGAGAAGAAGGCCGCGCGCGCCGCTGCCCCCGCCGAAGAAGCCGCTTCGGAATAATCCGATGACCGAGCGGATCTGTGTCGGCGCGATCGCGGGCGCCTTTGGCGTCCGGGGTGAGGTGCGGCTGAAAAGCTTCACCTCGGAGCCCAACGATATCGCCGCCTATGGTCCGCTCTGGTCCGAGGATGGCAAGCGCTCGTTCACCGTGCGGCTGACGCGGCCGGTGACGGGCGGGCTTGGCGCCCGGCTTTCGGGCGTCGAGACACGTGACGATGCCGAGGCATTGAAGGGCGTCACCCTTTGGGCCGACCGCGAAAAGCTGCCGGCTTTGCCGGATGACGAATTCTATCACACCGACCTGATCGGCCTGAGCGTCTATGACGCGGGTGGCGTCCTGATCGGCAAGGTCCGCGCGGTCTATGACCACGGCGCGGGCGACATCCTTGAAATCTTTGGTCCGGGTCGGAACCAGGCGTTGCTTCTGCCCTTTACCCGCGCCTTTGTGCCGACCGTGGACATCGCGGCCGGTCGCCTCATCGCCGATCCGCCCGAAGAGGAGCAGGACGAATGATGTATCGTGCCCTGTTCGTCCTGGCCGTGCTTCTGATGCTGACCGGCCCCTTCCTGCAGGGGCTGAGTGGGGCCGAAAACCCGAACGCCTATGTCTTTGCACCGGTGATGCTGGCCGGGGTGATCCCGGCCCTTGCCGGGCGCAACCTTTCGCCCAGCCCGCGCGTGATGGTGCAGGGCATCCTGATCTGCGGCGCGATTGCGCTGGGGGCCTGGTATCTTGGCGGGTTGTTCCAGCCGAAGATCCTGCCCGCGAATGCGCCGGTCGGCAGCACCGTCGCAGGCGCGCTTCTGGCCGCCGCCGCCAACCTTCTGCGACTGCGCAAGGCATGAGCGAGCAACCCAAATCCTCGGGTTCGAAATCGCATGGCCGCCTGTCGATCCAGCCGAGCCTGCAACCGCGCGACCTGATGGCCGAACCACAGGTGCGCGGCGCCTGGACCGCGCAGATCGTGACGCTGTTCCCCGAGGCGTTCCCCGGCATTCTGGGCCTGTCCCTGACGGGGCGTGCGCTGGCCGAGGGGCTGTGGAACCTGCGCACCACCGACCTGCGCCCCTTTGGCATCGGCAAGCACCGCAATGTCGATGACACGCCCGCAGGCGGCGGCGCGGGGATGGTGATCCGCGCCGATGTGATGGACGCGGCGCTGCGCGAGGCAGGCGGGCAGCTTCCCGTCATCTATCTTTCGCCGCGCGGAAAGCCTTTTACCCAGGCCCGTGCGCGCGAGCTGGCGAACGGTCCCGGCATGACGCTGATCTGCGGCCGGTTCGAAGGCGTCGACCAGCGCGTGCTGGACGCGCACGGGGTCGAAGAGATCAGCATCGGGGACTATGTCCTGACCGGAGGAGAGCTTGCAGCTCAGGTCTTGATCGACGCGACGGTTCGCCTTATACCGCGCGTGCTGGGGAATCAGGACTCTCTGGCCGAGGAATCCTTTTCCGACGGCCTGCTTGAACATCCGCAGTATACGAAGCCCGCCCAGTGGGAAGGCCGCGCGATCCCGGATGTTCTTCTATCCGGCAATCACGCGGCTATTGCCACATGGCGACGCGACATGGCCGAAAGGCTGACCAAGGAACGCCGCCCCGACCTGTGGCGGGCATACGAGGAAACCCGTATGGACCCGACAAAGGACCGACAGCTCTCGGGCGCATCAGACCAATCGCGGACTTACCGCGAGCAACCAGAGGATCAAAAGCGATGAACCTGATCGCCCAACTCGAAGCCGAGCAGATCGCTGCGCTCGGCAAGGAAATTCCGGACTTCAAGGCCGGCGACACCGTTCGTGTCGGCTATAAAGTCACCGAAGGCACGCGTTCGCGCGTCCAGATGTACGAAGGCGTCGTGATCTCGCGCAAGGGCGGCGGCATCGGCGCGTCCTTCACCGTGCGCAAGATCTCGTTCGGCGAAGGCGTCGAGCGCGTCTTCCCGCTGTATTCGACCAACGTCGATTCGATCACCGTCGTCCGCCGTGGCCGCGTTCGTCGCGCCAAGCTGTACTACCTGCGTGATCGTCGCGGTAAATCGGCTCGTATCGCCGAGGTCACCAACTACAAGCCCAAAGCCGACGCCAAGGCCTGAGGAGACGCGCCATGAAAGCAGACATCCATCCCGACTACCACCTGATCGAAGTCAAGATGATCGATGGCACCATCTATGCCGTTCGCTCGACCTGGGGCAAGGAAGGCGACGTCATGTCGCTGGACATCGACCCGACCGTGCACCCGGCATGGACCGGCGGCTCGGCCAAACTGATGGACACCGGTGGTCGCGTGTCGAAGTTCAAAAACAAATACGCCGGTCTGGGCTTCTGATCCCTGCCGTCGCGCTGAATTGGAAACGCCGCCCTTTCGGGCGGCGTTTCTCTTTCCGGGCCGGGCTTTCGAAACGGTGGGCCTGTCCGAAAGCCGGAGGGAGGCGCCCGGAGTGACCGGTTGAAGGTCAGATCATGCCTGCGAAAAGCGGCGACCAGACCGGGGCATTGACCTGACCCGCGCCCAGCGGCCTGCCGGTCACGGGGCCACTGCCGGTGTCGATCATCACGCGCCCGTCGTGGTAACGGCGCAGCACCGGGCCCTGCACGCTTTGATGCGCGGAAAGCGCGATCGTGGCATAGCGTTGCAAGGGGGTGACGGCGCGGCCGACAGCGGCAAGTCTGAAGCGGATCATTGGCGGTTCCCCTTTTCGTCCATGCGTTCGATGAATGTGTCCCAGCGCGACGGGTCGCGATTGCGCATCAGTTCGCGCGAGGTTTCGACCGGCTCGCGCGAGATCAGGACCAGAGGGATCCCCGAGATCATGTGCGGCCGGCCCGAACAGCGATCGATCAGCGACACGGCATAGCTGGGCGAGGCGGGCACCGTCGCCCGGATCGCGCGATCGGCGAAAGCCGACAGATGGTTCAACATCGTCATCTTTGGCTCCTTTCGTGACACAGCCGCGCAGCGCATTTGCTGGCAAGGTTTATTACGACATAGATGATCGTCTTTTGCAAGAAAAACTCTACCGGCTTCGTCGTCTTTTAAAACGTCACGTTTCCAGCGTGTTGCCGATGCCCGATGCGCAGTATGCGCGGATTTCAGGTCGCCGCTGCTGTCGGGTTTCGTTCCCAGCCCACGCTTTTCAAGTCGGGATGCGCCTCCTATTCTCAGCCGCAGTGACGTGGTCTGGCAGGGGGATTCGTGGCGCATATCATCGTCGTCGGGAACGAAAAGGGCGGTTCGGGCAAATCCACCACCTCGATGCATGTCGCGACGGCGCTGGCGCGGATGGGGCACAGGGTCGGGGCACTGGACCTTGACGTGCGCCAGCGCAGCTTCGCCCGCTATCTTGAAAACCGCATCCATTTCCTGTCGCGCGAAGGGATGGACTTGCCGACGCCGATGCTGGGCCTGCTGGAACCCGAGATCCACGGCACCGATCCCTTGTCCCACGCCATCGCGGGACTTGAGACGGTCTGCGATTTCATCCTGCTTGACTGCCCCGGCTCGCACACCCGGCTAAGCCAGATGGCGCATTCGCTGGCCGATACGCTTATCACCCCGATGAATGACAGCTTCATCGATTTCGACCTGCTGGCGCGGATGTCGCCTGACGGAAAGGTTCTTGGCCCCTCGATCTATGCCGAGATGGTCTGGGGCGCGCGCCAGATGCGGGGCGAGGCGGGGGCGGGCCCCATCGACTGGCTGGTCCTGCGCAACCGACTGGGAACGCAGCAGATGCACAACAAGCGCAAGGTCGGCGGTGCCCTTGAAACCTTGTCGCGGCGAATCGGATTCCGGGTCGCGCCGGGCTTTTCCGAGCGGGTGATCTTTCGCGAACTGTTCCCGCGCGGATTGACGCTGCTGGACCTGAAGGACATCGGCACCGATCAGCTGAGCATGTCCAACATCGCCGCCCGGCAGGAGCTTCGCGACCTGTTCACGGAATTGCGGCTTCCCGGCGTTTCCGTATCGTTCTAAGTCCCCTTCGAACCATTGTTGCCGCGGCAGGTCATGCCTATCTCTGCGGCACGTGCCGGGAGGAAATTTCGACGATGTCAGCAAGTCGCAGGTGCATCGCCGCCCTTTGGGCCGGTCTTGGCATGGCCCTGTCGCTGGCGCAGCCCGTGCCGGCGCAAGAGGCCGATGCGGCGACCGTCGCCCAGGAGGTGCCGGTGGTCACCACCGCGCAGGCCGCCGTCGCCACGATCGAAGCGCGGGTGCCCGTCACGGGATCGCTGGTGGGACGAGAGCCGGTGCAGGTGCACGCCAACGTCGCCGGACACAAGATCCGCGAAGTGCTGGCCGAGGTCGGCGACACGGTGAAGGCGGGGGACGTGCTGGCCGTCCTGGATGACGAAACGCTGGCCGCGCAGCTTGCGCAGGCGGATGCCGAACATCAGCGCGCTGTGGCCGCTGTCAGCCAGGCGCAAAGCCAGATCGTCAGCGCGGAAGCAACAATGCGACAGGCCCAGCTTGCGCTGGATCGCACGCAAAGCCTGCGCAAAAGCGGCAGCGCCGCGCAGGCCGCGCTGGACGACGCGGTGGCGACCGAAGCCGCAGCCCGCGCGGCGACGGCTTCGGCGTCGGACGGGCTGGGTGTCGCGCAGGCACAATTGGCGCAGGCCGATGCCGCGCGCCATATCGCGCGGCTTGACCTTGACCGTTCGCGCGTCAAGGCGCCGGTTGATGGCGTGGTCGTCGGACGCACGGCCGAGATGGGGACGATTTCCGGCACGGGTGGTGACGCGCTTTTCACCATGATCGCGCGCGGGGAAATTGAACTTGCCGCCGACGTGATTGAAACCGCGCTGATGCAGATCAAGCAAGGTGATCCGGTCGAAGTCATGCTGGCCGGCATCGTCCCGGTCGAAGGCAAGGTCAGGCTGGTGCCCGCTGCTGTCGATCCCGTCACGCGACTGGGTCAGGCCCGCATCTCGCTTGCCTCCGATCCCCGCTTGCGCATCGGATTGTTCGCCAGCGGCTGGGTCATCACCGACCGCCGCCAGGCCATCACTGTGCCCACGACAGCCATTCTTGCCGATGATGAGGGCGAGCGTGTGCAGGTCGTGCGCGACGGCGTCGTCGAAACCCGCCCGGTCAAGGCCGGCATCGTCTGGCAGGGCCAGCGCGAGGTGGTCGAGGGGTTGGAGCCGGGGGAAGAAGTCATCGCCCGTGCCGGGGCCTTCTTCCGGGCTGGTGACCGGGTTCGTACCCGGCCCGCGCAGCAGGACGGCGACCTTGCCGAAGCCGCGCCATGAATTTCGCCACCTGGTCCATCCGCCGTCCGGTTCCACCGATTGCGGTCTTTCTGGTCCTGCTTCTGATCGGGCTTTACAGCTTCAGCAAGCTTGCCGTCACCGCGATGCCGAATATCGACCTGCCGCTGGTCAGCGTCACGGTCTCGCAGCCCGGCGCCGCTCCGTCGGAACTGACGCGGCAGGTAATCCAGCCGATCGAGGATTCGATCTCGTCCATCACCGGGGTGCGGCATATCAGCTCGACCGCGACCGACAGTTCGGCCGTCATCACCGTCGAGTTCGAGCTTGAGACGGATACCGACCGCGCGGTAAACGACGTCAAGGACGCGGTCTCGAACGTGCGATCGGACCTGCCCGACTCGATCCTTGAACCACTGGTCCAGCGCATCGACATCAGCGGCATGGCGATCCTGACCTATGCCGTCAGCGATCCCGGCAAGTCGATTGAGGAGCTGTCGAAATTCGTCGACGACGTTGTGGAACGCGACCTGTCGACTGTCAGGGGCGTCGCCAGCATCACGCGCATCGGTGGGGCCGAACGGCAGATCAACGTCGATCTGGACCCGGCGCGGATGCAGGCGTTCGGGCTGACGGCGGCCGAAATCTCGGACCAACTGCGGACCAAGAACATCGATCTTGGCGGCGGTCGGGGCAATCTGGGCGGGACCGAATACTCGATCCGCGCGCTGGGATCGGCCCCCGATGTCGCGCGACTGGCGGCGACCCCGATCCTGATCGGGCAGGGCCGGACGGTACGGCTGGACCAGCTGGGCAGCGTAACCGATGGTCCCAGCGAAGAACGAAAATTCGCGTTGCTGAACGGCCAGCCTGTCGTGGCCTTCGGCGTCTTTCGTGCCAGCGGTGAATCCGACCTTGTCGCGGGCGACGGCACCAAGGCACGCATCGCCGAGATCATGGCCCGCAATCCCGGCACCCGGATCGATCTGATCGACGACGCAACCACGCATACGGCGGCCAGCTATCACTCGGCCATGGACACGCTCTACGAGGGCGCGGCGCTTGCGGTGATCGTGGTCTTCCTGTTCCTGCGCAACTGGCGCGCCACGCTGATCGCGGCGGTGGCCCTGCCGCTGTCGATCATCCCGACATTCTTCGTCATGCATTTGCTGGGCTTCACGCTGAATGGGGTGAGCCTGCTGGCGATCACGCTGGTAACCGGCATCCTTGTCGACGACGCCATCGTCGAGATCGAGAACATCGTCCGACATATCAACATGGGCGTCCCCGCCTATGAGGCGAGCATGGAGGCCGCGAACGAGATCGGCCTGACCGTGATCGCGATCAGCTTCTCGATCGTCGCGGTCTTTGCGCCGGTCAGCTTCATGAGTGGCATTGCCGGTCAGTATTTCAAGCAGTTCGGGCTGACCGTGGCGGTATCGGTCCTGTTCTCGCTTCTTGTGGCGCGGCTGATTACGCCGATGCTGGCGGCCTATATCCTGCGCGACAATACCCATATCGCGGAAGGGCGCGACGGAGCGATGCTGCGTTTCCTGATGCGCATCCTGGGCTGGACCCTGCGGCATCGCGGGCTGACACTGCTGCTGGGGCTGGGGGTCTTTGCCGGCTCGATCTTTTCGGCGACGCTGCTGCCGACCGAGTTCGTGCCCGCGCAGGATGTCGGACGCAGCCAGGTTTCGGTGGAGTTGCCGCCAGGATCGACGATCGCGCAGACATCCGAAGCGACGCGGCGCATCTCGGAACGGATCATGCAGGAGCCAGAGGTCCGCTCGGTCTTCGTCAATGGCGGCGACGGGCAGGTGACCGATGCGCGCGTTCTGGTCAATTACGGCCCCAAGAAGGAACGCAAGCGTTCAAGCTTCGAGATCGAGGATGTGCTGAAGCGCGACTTGTCCGAGTTCCCCGACATGCGCCTGAACTTCCTGAACGAGGCGGGGACCAACGATTTCGAGATTTCGGTTCTGGGCACGACCGAACAGGGCGCGGCCGAGGCGGCGGAACGCCTGATGGCTGCGATGAAGGGCCTGCCGACACTTGAGGACGTGACCTCATCGGCGGCACTTCAGCGGCCCGAGATCCAGATCCATCCCCGCGATGCCGTCGCGGCCGAGCTTGGCGTGACCGCAAGCGCGCTGGCGACCACGCTGCGCATCGCAACATTGGGCGATACCGAGTCGAACCTTGCCAAGTTCAACACCGGCGAGGAGCAGATCCCGATCATGGTGCGCCTGAACGAAGGTGCGCGCCACGACCTGATGACCGTGCGTGACCTGCGCGTGCCCAGTTCTGCCGGGCAGGTTCCGCTGGAGGCGGTGGCCGACATAGCTATCTCGGCGGGTGCGACCGAGATCGGGCGCTATGATCGGCGCTATCGCACCACGGTCTCGGCCAACCTGGCCGAGGGCGCGCTGCTGGGTCCGGTCAACCAGCAAGTGGCCCAGTTGCAGCAGCAGATCGAATTGCCGCCGGGCACGGAGATCAATCCCTCGGGCGATGCCGAGATCATGGGCGAAGTCTTCGAGGCTTTCGCCGTCGCGATGGTGTCGGGCGTCATGCTGACCTATGTCGTGCTGGTGCTGCTGTTCCACAATTTCGTCACTCCGGTCTCGATCCTGATGTCGCTGCCGCTGGCCATCGGGGGCGCGATTCTGGCGCTGTTCCTGACCGGAAACTCGATCAGCATGGCGGTGGTGATCGGCTTCCTGATGCTGATGGGGATCGTGACCAAGAACGCGATCATGCTGATCGAATTCGCATTGTCCGCCATGGATCGCGGAACGCCGAAGCGTGCGGCCATTCTGGATGCGGTTCACAAGCGCGCGCGGCCGATCGTCATGACCACCATCGCGATGACCGCAGGCATGGTGCCCTCGGCCATGGGCACGGGAGAGGGTGCAGAGTTCAGCGCCCCCATGGCCATTGCCGTGATTGGCGGGCTGCTTCTGTCGACGCTGCTGTCCCTGTTGTTCGTGCCGTCGCTGTTCTCGGTGATCCACGGCGGTCAAAGCCGGATCGGGGGGTGGCTGGGGCGCCGGATCGGGCTCAACTCGGCACCGGACATGCCGGGCGAGTGACGCAGGACCGGGGCGCTGCCCCTGGACCTCTCGGGTATCTTGAAACAGTAAAGGGGCCCGCGAGGGCCCCTTGGTCGTCGTGGCGATCCGGGTCGGATCAGGCCAGCATGCCCATCGGGTTTTCCAGATGGCTGACGATCTTTTCCAGCAACTGGGCGCCCAATGCCCCGTCGATCACGCGATGGTCCACCGACAGCGTCATCGACATGACATTGCGGATGACGATTTCGCCATTCTCGACCACGGGGGTCTGGATGCCTGCGCCGACCGCCAGGATCGCGCCATGCGGCGGATTGATGACCGCGTCGAAATTCTCGATCCCGAACATGCCGAGGTTCGAGATGGCGAAGCTGCCACCCTGATATTCATGCGGGGCCAGCTTCTTCGACTTGGCGCGGCTGGCCAGGTCTTTCATCTCGGCCGAAAGAGTGGACAGCGTCTTTTGCTGCGCATCCTTGAGGACCGGGGTGAACAGGCCACCTTCGATCGCGACGGCGACGGCCACGTCCGAGGGCTTCAGCTTCAGGATGCGGTCGCCTGCCCAGACGGCATTGGCGTCGGGAACTTCCTGCAGCGCCAGGGCCGAGGCCTTGATGATGAAGTCGTTGACCGACAGCTTCACGCCCCGCGATTCCAGCTGCTTGTTCAGCAAGGCACGGAATTCCATCAGCGCGTCCAGCTTGGCCGAGCGGCGCAGATAGAAATGCGGGATGGTCTGCTTGGCTTCGCTGAGGCGTGCGGCGATGGTACGGCGCATGCCATCCAACTGAACCTCGGTCGTCTCGCGGTCGGCATACATCTTGAGGATGGTTTCCGCCGACGGGCCGGCAGGTGCGGTCGCAGCCGGAGCGGCAGCGGCGCGCGGAGCCTCGGCTGCGGGTTTCGCCGCGCCGGGCTTTGCCCCTTCCAGGTCTGCCTTGACGATCCGGCCGCGCGGGCCCGAACCGGTCAGGGTGGCCAGGTCGATGCCTTTCTCGGCGGCGATCCGGCGCGCAAGCGGCGAGGCGAAGATGCGGCCGCCATCCGCTGCCTTCGCGGCGGCGGGGGCAGGGGCGCTGGCGGCGGCAGGTGCCGGGGCCGCCTCGGCCTTGGGAGCTTCGGTCGTGGCCGCGGCTTTCGGGGCGGAGGCCGCACCGATGTCCGCCGCGGATTCGCCTTCTTCCAGCAGCACGGCGATGGGGGTGTTCACCTTGACCCCGGCGCTGCCCTCGGCGATCAGGATCTTGCCCACGCGACCTTCGTCAACGGCCTCGAACTCCATCGTGGCCTTGTCGGTTTCGATCTCGGCGATGACGTCGCCCGCTTTCACCTCGTCGCCTTCCTTCACCAGCCATTTGGCCAGCGTGCCTTCCTCCATGGTGGGGGAAAGCGCAGGCATCAGGATTTCTGTCGGCATCTCGCGTTTCCCTTAGCGGTAGGTGACTTTTTTCACCGCCTCGACCACCTCGGCCGTGGTGATGAGCGCGTGCTTTTCAAGATTCGCGGCATAGGGCATGGGCACGTCCTTGCCGGTGCAGTTGATGACCGGCGCATCGAGATAATCGAAGGCGTTTTCCATGACGTAGGCCGAGATGTGGTTGCCGATCGCGCCGACCGGGAAGCCTTCCTCGACGGTGACAAGACGGTTGGTCTTCTTCACCGATTCGATGATGGTGCCATAGTCAAGCGGGCGCAGGGTGCGCAGGTCGATCACCTCGGCGTCGATGCCTTCTGCGGCCAGTTTCTCGGCCGCGTCGAGCGCGTGGGTCATGCCGATGCCGAAGCTGACCAGCGTGACATCCTTACCTTCGCGGGCGATGCGCGCCTTGCCGAAGGGGATGGTGAAGTCTTCAAGGTCGGGAACCTCGAAGCTGCGGCCGTACATGATCTCGTTCTCAAGGAAGATGACCGGGTTCGGGTCGCGGATCGCCTGTTTGAGCAGGCCTTTCGCATCGGCCGCGGAATAGGGCATCACCACTTTCAGGCCGGGGATCTGCGCATACCATGCGGCATAGTCCTGGCTGTGCTGAGCGCCGACGCGGGCAGCGGCGCCGTTCGGGCCGCGGAACACGATCGAGCAGCCCATCTGGCCGCCGGACATGTAAAGCGTCTTCGCGGCCGAGTTGATGATATGGTCGATCGCCTGCATGGCAAAGTTGAACGTCATGAATTCGACGATCGGGCGCAGACCGGCCATGGCGGCGCCGGTGCCGATGCCGGCAAAGCCGATTTCCGAGATCGGGGTATCGACCACGCGGCGCGGACCGAACTTGTCCAGCAACCCCTGCGAGATCTTGTAGGCGCCCTGGTATTCCCCGACTTCCTCGCCCATCAGGAAGACGGTCTCGTCGCGGTTCATTTCCTCTTCCATGGCTTCGCGCAGGGCTTCCCGCACGGTCATGGTCTTCATCTTGGTGCCTTCCGGCCAGTCGGGCGAGCGGTCGGTTTTCGGCGCGGCGGGGACGCTTGCGGCGGCAGGAGCCTCGGCCTTGGCGGCGGCGAGCGCGGCTTCGGCCTTGGGCGCTTCGACCTTAATGTCGTCGGCGCTTTCGCCTTCGGCCACCAGCACGGCGATCGGGGTGTTGACCTTCACGCCCTGTTCGCCTTCTGCGATCAGGATCTTGCCCAGGATGCCTTCGTCGACGGCCTCGAACTCCATCGTGGCCTTGTCGGTCTCGATCTCGGCGATGATGTCACCGGCCTTGACCTCGTCGCCTTCCTTTTTCAGCCATTTCGCCAGCGTGCCTTCCTCCATGGTCGGCGACAGGGCGGGCATCAGAATCTCGGTTGCCATATGGTCTTCTCCCGCTCAGGCGTTCTGCTTGACCACGCCCTGGGGCAGGTCATCGGCATAGATATCGGTCCAGAGTTCCTCCAGCGCCGGCTCGGGGCTTTCCTTGGCGAACTCGGCGGATTCGTTGACGATATCCTTGATTTCCTTGTCGATCGCCTTCAGGTCTTCCTCGGTCGCGTGCTTTCCGGTCAGCAGCAGGTCGCGGACATGCTCGATGGCGTCGCGTTCGTCGCGCATCTTCTGGACTTCTTCGCGGGTCCTGTATTTCGCCGGGTCCGACATCGAGTGACCGCGATAGCGATAGGTCATGACCTCAAGGATATAGGGGCCCTTGCCCGCACGGCAGTGGGCGACGGCCTTTTCACCGGCAGCACGGACTGCCAGGACGTCCATGCCATCGACTTGCTCGCCCTGGATGCCGAACGCGGCGCCGCGGCCGAACAGCGTGGTCGAGCGGGTCGAGCGCTTGACCGAGGTGCCCATCGCATACTGGTTGTTCTCGATCACGAAAACGACCGGCAGGCTCCAGAGTTCGGCCATGTTGTAGGTTTCATAGACCTGGCCCTGGTTCGCCGCGCCGTCACCGAAATAGGTGAAGGTCACGTTGTCATTGCCCAGATACTTGTCGGCGAAAGCCAAGCCCGCACCCAGCGGCACCTGCGCTGCGACGATGCCGTGGCCGCCGTAGAAGTGCTTCTCGCGGCTGAACATGTGCATCGAGCCGCCCTTGCCCTTGGAGTAGCCCCCCTCGCGTCCGGTCAGCTCGGCCATGACGCCGTTCGCGCTCATGCCGCAGGCCAGCATGTGGCCGTGGTCGCGATAGGACGTGATGCGCTTGTCACCTTCCTTCGTCACGGACTCAAGGCCGACGACGACGGCTTCCTGGCCGATATACAGGTGGCAGAAGCCCCCGATCAGGCCCATGCCGTAAAGCTGGCCCGCCTTCTCCTCGAATCGGCGGATCAGCAGCATGTCGCGGTAGTATTTCAGCAGCTCGTCCTTGGAAACGTTGGACGCGCTCTCCGTAGCTGTGGGCTTTTTGACCATGGGTCCTCCTCGGCGCAGGAATAGTTCAGCGTTAAACTACTTCTAGGACGGAGTTCCGGGGAAAGTAAACCTGCGATCTGCCGCCACGCGGGTTCCGGCGCCAGACCGCGCCCGGTTGCCTGCCGGACGATCAGCGGATGATGATTTCTTCCGGTCGCAGATACCCCAGAACGTCCCGCGCCCGTTCGTCCAGCAGGTCGATATCCAGGTAATCGTCCGAAAGGCGATGGGTCAGGTTCCGCATCCGGTCGACATCCGCCTGAAGCCGGTCGCGCTGCGCGACAAGTTCGCGCGTGTCGGCCTTGATCTGTTCCCGCCTGAGGACCCCCGACGGCCCCTGAACCGCGGCAAAGGCGAAATAAGTGCCCATCAGGGCCATCACGACGAAAAAGACCAGGGCGCTGATCGAAAGGCGTTCGGACATCAAGGCGTTTCCTCGTTTTTCGGGATGATGCCACAGCATGCGGCGGGTGGGAATCCCAAAGGCGGGTCATTGACAGATCCTGCGCGCGGTCTTTCCATGGGGCATGCCCAGCGACCAGAGCCTTCGGGAAAGACCATGATTGCCCTCTTGCGACTGATCGGGCTGGTGCTTGTCATCGAACTGATCTTCTATGTCCTTCTTTCGATCTATATCCGCAGCACGAGGCGCGAGGCGCTTGAAAAGGAATGGGACAGGCGTCACCCGTCGGCGGCAGGGAACTCGGCCCCGCGGCGCGAGTTCGTCCGCCGTTCCATGGTCGGTTTCGGGAAGACCCTTCGCGCGCGACTGGTCGGATTGGTGCTGGTCCTTCCGCTGGTCGTGATCGTGATGATCGTGATCCTGGTGAACTATGACTGAAGGGGGCGCCGATGCGCTGGTTTCTGACTTTTCTGGGTGTGCTTTTCGGCGTCACCGTCTTTCTGTTCCTGGATTATTCACTGCCTTCCAAGCAGACGGTTCGGATCACCAATACCTATAACCGCCTGACCGAAATCGGGGCGAACTCGATCTTCTATGCCGCGGCAGATACCGGCACGATCCAGAACGCGCAGGGCCAGCGCGACGTGCGGTTCATCGATACGGTGCGCCCCAACGGCAAGCCCTATGTCTATCGCAACGAGGATACCGGCTGGATCTGGCCGCCCTATTTCAAATACGACAGTTCGAACCTGCACGCCAAGGCGACCGACCTGAAGTCAAGCTCGGCCGCGCCGGAATGGGTCAGCATCACCTCGTACGGGTGGCGGGTGTCGTGGCTGTCGATCTATCCCAACGCGATCGCGGTCCGACCGGTCGCGGGGCCGGACGTCAGGCCCTTCAACTGGCCCGCGGTCATCATCCTGCTGGTGATGGGGCTGTTCCTGTTCATGATCTGGCGGATGTGGAATCAGTTCCGCGAACGCAGCATCGATCCGGCCCTGCGTTCGGCGGATGAAACCTGGGACCGCATCGACGCGCGTGCTGACGCTGCGCGGGATCGCGCGGCGGGGCGGGTCGGGCGCTGGTGGCGCGGGCTGCGCGGCCGCTGACCGCTGACCGCTTGCCGCAGCGAGCGGCGACGACTAGCTTGCCGGGGTCCACGAAAAGGGGGACGCATGAAAGACGAAGCACCCGGACGCCGAAATCCCGGCACCGCCCTGCATCGGGAATGGTTCGAGACCATCCGCGTCAACACGCCCGCAAGCGAGCGTCGCGCAGCCAGCCTGCCCCAAAGGCGCAGCCTGAAGAAGGAATGGCAGGCGGCATGGCTGCTGAACGCCGTTCGCTGCATCGACCTGACCACGCTGTCGGGTGATGACACCTCCGACCGGGTCGCGCGGCTTTGCGCCAAGGCGCGGCAGCCGATCGATGCCGGGCAGCTTTCAGCCTTGGGGATCGACGGGCTGACCACCGGTGCCGTCTGCGTCTATCCCACGATGGTTTCCGCGGCCAAGCGTGCACTGGATGGCTCGGGCGTCCCGGTGGCATCCGTCGCCACCGGCTTTCCCGCGGGTCTGATGCCCCTGGAGCTTCGCTTGGCCGAGATCCGCTATGCGCTGGACCAGGGCGCGGACGAAATCGACATCGTCATCAGTCGCGCCCATGTCCTGCAGGGTGACTGGTCCGCGCTTTACGATGAGCTTTGCGCCATGCGCGAGGCCTGTGGCGGCGCGCTGATGAAGTCGATCCTTGCGACCGGAGAGCTGAAGACACTGGAGAACGTCGCGAAGGCCAGCCATGTCGCGATGCAGGCCGGTTCCGATTTCATCAAGACCTCGACCGGGAAAGAGCCCGTAAATGCCACGCTGCCTGTCAGCCTGACCATGCTGCGCGCCATTCGCGATTATCGCGACCAGACCGGCTTCGCGGTCGGGTTCAAGCCCGCGGGCGGGCTTCGGACGGCCAAGGACGCGCTGAACTGGCAGGTGCTGATGGTCGAGGAGCTGGGCCGCGACTGGCTGCGCCCCAACCTGTTCCGCATCGGCGCGTCCTCTCTTCTGGGGGATATCGAGCGGCAGATTTCCCATCACGTGACGGGGCGCTATGCCGCCTCGCACCGTCTGGCGGCAGGATAAGCGAAGATGCCAAGCGTAGGCGAGATCATGGAAAGCATGGAATACGGCCCCGCGACCGAGGATGCCTCGGCCGTTCGCGAATGGCTGGCCCGGCAGGGCAGCCTTGGCCATTTCATCGACGGCAAGTTCACGAAGCCGGCCAAGACATTTGCGACCCGCGATCCTGCGACGGGGCAGGACCTGGCGCAGGTCTCGCAGGGCAGCGAAGAAGACATCGCGCGGGCCGTGCGTGCCGCGCGCCGCGCAGCGCCGGGTTGGGCCGCGACCTCTGGCCATGACCGCGCGCGTTTCCTTTACGCAATCGCCCGGACCGTCCAGAAGCGAGAGCGGTTTCTGGCCGTGCTTGAGACGCTGGACAACGGCAAGCCGATCCGGGAAAGCCGCGACATCGACATCCCGCTGGTCGTGCGCCACTTCTATCACCATGCCGGTTGGGCCGAGATCGCGACAACCGAGTTTCCGGGCCATGCCCCTCTTGGCGTCTGCGGCCAGATCATCCCGTGGAACTTTCCGCTGCTGATGCTGGCATGGAAGATCGCGCCCGCGCTTGCCGCAGGCAATACCGTGGTCCTGAAGCCCGCCGAATACACGCCGCTGACCGCGCTGGCCTTTGCCGAGATCTGCGCCGAGGTCGGTCTGCCACCCGGCGTCCTGAACATCGTTACGGGCGATGGCGCAACCGGTGCCGCGCTGGTGCAGGCGCCCGTCGACAAGATCGCCTTCACCGGCTCGACCGAGGTCGGGCGCGGCATTGCCCGTGCGCTTGCGGGAACGGGCAAGAGGCTGACATTGGAACTGGGCGGCAAGTCGCCCTTTGTCGTCATGGCGGATGCCGATCTGGACGCGGCAGTCGAAGGCGTCGTCGATTCGATCTGGTTCAACCAGGGTCAGGTCTGCTGCGCCGGCTCCCGCATCCTGGTCGCCGAGGCCATAGCCGAGCGGTTCGAAACGCTGCTGCGCCGCAGGATGGAAAAGCTGCGCGTCGGACCTCCGCTGGACAAATCGACCGATATCGGCGCGATCGTCGATCCGGTGCAAAAGCAGCGCATCCTTGAAATCCTGGCCGAGGCGCAGGCGGCAGGCGCCGAACTGGTCGGCGGGCAGGAAGGTAGCGGCTGCTTTATCGCACCGGGCTATTTGCGACGAATTGCGCCCGCCAATCCGGGAATGCGGAAGGAAATTTTCGGTCCCATCGCCACACTTTCGACCTTTCGCACGCCCGATGAGGCGATCGAGCTTGCGAATAACACCGCCTATGGGTTGGCGGCCTCGGTCTGGTCGGAAAGCGCGACCGTGGCGACCGATCTTGCCGCGCGGATCAGGGCGGGGGTGGTCTGGATCAACTGCGCAAACCTGTTCGATGCGGCGGCGCCTTTTGGCGGGGTCCGCGACAGCGGTTATGGCCGCGAAGGCGGGCGCGAAGGGATGCTGGATTATCTGGCCGCGCCGCAGTCCCGTCCCGCAGGCAAGGGCGCGGCACCCCGCCCACCGAACCCCGTCGAGGTCGGGTCCGGAGAGATTGACCGCACCGTCAAGCTGTATATTGGCGGCGCACAGAAGCGTCCCGACGGCGGGGCAAGCTATGCCGCGCAGGGAGAGCTGATCCCGCTGGGCGGGCGCAAGGACATCCGCAATGCCGTCGAAGCCGCGCAGGGCGCCATTGGGAAATGGCAGGCGCTGGGCGGGCACGGTCGGGCGCAGGTGCTGTATTTCATGGCCGAGAACCTTGCGCTGAGGCGAACCGAGTTCGCGCGCTTCGCCTCGGATGCCGAGGTCGAGACCGCGATCCGGCGCTGCTTCTTTTATGCGGGCTTCGCGGACAAGTACGATGGTCAGACCGTATCCGCCAAGGGTGGGCTGCTGACCCTTGTCCAGCCGGAACCGCAGGGCGTGATGGGCATCATCGCGCCCGAGAACGCGCCCTTTGCAGGGCTGATGTCCCTGCTGCTTCCCGCCATCGCGATGGGGAATGCGACCATCGTCGTGCCCTCTCAGGAGCGACCCATGGCGGCGCTGACCCTCGCGCAGGTGCTGGCCTGTTCGGACGTTCCGGGCGGGGTGGTCAATATCGTTACCGGCCCTCGCAACGCGCTGGCCGAAGCGCTGGCCGCGCATGACGGGGTGAACGCGATCTGGCAGCCTGAATCCAATCCCGCCGTAGAACGCGCTGCGGCCGAGACGCTGATCCCCGTCTGGTCGCCCGCTGTTTCCGACTGGGGTTCGGAGGACGCGCAGGGTCGCCGCTTCCTGCGGGCGGCGAGCCGGGCCAAGACGATCTGGCTGCCTTACGGGGCGCTTCCGGCCGGTACCGGCAACTCGGCCTATTAGGCCGAGCGCAGCCAGTCCACGCCCATCTCGGTCGAGGCGAGCGGGGTGTATTCCGCGCCGATCCAGCCGTCGTAGTTGCTGGCCTCGACCGCGCGGAAGAAGCGCGAGAAATCGATCTCGCCCGCGCTGGGTTCGTGACGGCCGGGCCAGCCAGCGACCTGCACATGCCGCGTCAGGGGGGCGAAGCGCTCCCACAGCGACAGCAAACGGCCGTGGATCATCTGGGCCTGATAGGCGTCGAATTGCAGGCCCAGGTTCGGGGCGCCGACCTCGGTCAGGATCTCGGCGGCAAGATCGAAGCTGTTCAGATAATAGCCGGGATGGTCGCTGGTATTGATCGGCTCGATCGTCAGGCTGAGATGGGGGGCGCGGTTCGCGGCCCATGTCAGGTTCTCGACCAGGGTCCGGCGCGCGGCGCTGCCCTGCGCGCGTCCGGCCATGACATGGACATGCCGGACCTTCAGCGCCGTCGCCAATTGGACGGCGCGATCGAAATCGCTGCGGAAGCGCGCCTCGTTTCCGGGCGTCGCGGCAAAGCCCCGTGGTCCCCCGGACCAGTTCGGGGGCGGGGTGTTCAGAAGCACAAAATCCAGCCCCGCCGATTCGGCGCCCTGGACCAGATCGTCGCTGGGCAGATCATAGGGAAACAGGATCTCGATCCCGTCGAAGCCGGCGCGCCGGGCAGCGGCGAATCGCTGCTGCATGGGCAATTCGGTGAACAGATAGGTCAGGTTCGCGGCAAAGCGGGCCATGTCAGGGCTCCAGCGGATAAATGGCCCCGGCCGAACGCAGGACCAGTCGACCGGAATCGTCGGGGGTGGCCAGCTCGGCAAGGCGATAGAAGGTCTTGCGGTCGATCAGGGCTTCAAGCCCGCGGCGGACATGCAGATAGGGCCGCGGCGCATCGGCGCTGCCCCGCACGGTGACAGCATTGTCGACGCCGGCGGTGACGGTATCGCCGACATTGGTCGTAAATATCACAGCACCCGTTGATGGGTCGACATCGGCGTCGACCGCCAGGAAGGGGGCGTCGACGACGCGGATTCCCAACTTTTCCACGGGTGTCACCAGAAAATGCGCGTCTCCCTCGCGCTTCAGGATCGAGGCGAAAAGCCGCACCATCGCTGGTCTGCCGATCGGCGTTCCCTGATAGAACCAGGTGCCGTCCGCACGGATCTCCATGTCGATGTCACCGCAAAAGGGCGGGTTCCACAGATGGACCGGAGGCGGGCCCTTTTTCGAGGCAAGTGTTGCCGCCTGTGCCAGTCCGTCCGCGATGCTCACGGGATTGTCAGTCTTGCGACCCATTACCAGTGGAGCCTTGTCGTTCCTCATCCTATGCTGTCCTAGAGCAGAAAAGAGGCATTGTCATGACCGAGGATGATCAACTTGTCTCCCAAATTCAGGCGCTGACGGCACGCCTTGCCGATGCCCATGCAAGCATTGAGCGGCGTTTCGTCGGTCAGCACGCCGTAGTTGAGCAAGTTTTGGCCGCAATCCTCTCGGGCGGGCATGCGCTCCTGGTGGGCCAGCCGGGCCTTGGCAAGACGATGCTGGTCGATACCCTGTCGACGGTGCTGGGACTGGACAGTGCGCGCATCCAGTTCACCCCGGACCTTATGCCCGCCGACATTCTGGGGTCCGAGGTGCTGGACCTGCGCCCCGATGGCAGTCGCGCCTTTCGCTTTATCGAGGGGCCTGTTTTCACCCAGCTTCTGATGGCGGACGAAATCAACCGCGCCAGTCCGCGGACGCAATCCGCGTTGCTGCAAGCGATGCAAGAGAGCGAGGTGACGATCAGCGGCGAACACCGCCCGCTTGGTCGCCCCTTCCATGTTCTTGCGACCCAGAACCCCATCGAGCAGGAGGGAACCTATCCTTTGCCCGAAGCGCAGCTTGACCGGTTCCTGCTGCAGATCGACGTCGACTACCCCGATCGCGACACCGAGCGCGCAATCCTTCTGGCCACGACCGGGGTCGAGCAGGGCGCAGCCCATGCCGTCTTCGATGCGGCGGGGCTGATCCATGCGCAGGCCCTGATCCGCCGGATGCCGGTGGGAGAGACGGTGCTGAACGCGATCCTGGACCTTGTGCGCGCCGCGCGTCCCGGTGCGGCTGAAGCGCCCGCCTGGATGTCGGACATGCTGGTCTGGGGTCCGGGGCCACGCGCCGCGCAGGCTTTGACCCTGGTCACTCGTGCCCGCGCCGCGCTGAAAGGGCGGTTCGCCCCCACGCTGGAGGATGTCGAGGCGATGGCCGCCCCGGTGCTGCGTCACCGAATGGCCCTGAGCTTTGCCGCCCGCGCGCGGGGCGAGACGGTCGAAGGGCTGATCTCGCGCCTGCTGGGCGACCGGATGCAGGCCGCCGCGTGAACAGGACCGCTGCCGAGCTTCGTGCCGAGGCCGAGGCGGCCCTGACCGGAGTGCCGGCCCTGATGCTTTCGGCCGAGCGCCTTGCCGCAGCAGCGACGCCCGGCGCGCATGGCAAGCGCCGCGCGGGCACGGGTGAGGATTTCTGGCAATACCGCCCCGCCGCCCCCGGCGATACGGCCCGCAGCATCGACTGGCGGCGCTCGGCCCGGTCGGATGCGCAATTCGTTCGCGACCGCGAGGCCGAGGTTGCGCAATCCGCGGTGATCTGGGTGTCGGGCGCGGCCGGGATGGATTATTCGGGCGCGGCGACGCGCCCGCGCAAGGCGGACCGTGCCAATCTGCTGGCATTGGCGCTGGCGCTGGCCCTGTTGGGCAGCGGTGAACGCGTCGCTCTGGCGGGACAGCCGCCCCGGACCGGCAGGCTTCAGGCGGAACGCATGGGGCAGGCGCTGGTGGCGCGGACCCGCCTTGACGTGGACGAGGACATGCCTCCGGCCGAGGCGCTGCGTCCCGGCCAGCGTGTCATCCTGTTCGACGATTTCCTGGGTGATCCCGCTCCGGCGCTGGCCTATCTGCAGCGCGCGGCGGGATTCGGGGTGCAGGGTGCGATGCTGCAGGTGCTTGACCCTGACGAGCAGGGCTTTCCCTATTCCGGGGCCGTGCTGTTCCGTTCGGGATCGGGGTTGCTCAGGCACGATACCCGCGATGCGGCCGGTCTGCGCGAGGCATATCTGGCCCGGCTGGCCGAGCGGCGCGAGATGTTGTCCCGCGCGGCACTTCAGGCGGGCTGGCATTTCGGCACGCATGATACCGCCGTCCCGCCCGCGCAGGCGCTGATGTGGCTGTGGTCGGTGCTGGAGGGCTGATGCTGATCCTGGGTCCGATAGGTTTCCTGACGCCCTGGCTTCTGGCCGCGCTGGCGACCCTGCCGGTGCTGTGGCTGATTTTGCGGGCCATGCCCCCGTCACCCCGCCTGCTGCGCTTTCCGGGCACCCGGCTGCTTCTGGGGTTGAAGGATCCGCGCCCCGTCGCGCGGCACACGCCGTGGTGGTTGCTGTTGCTGCGCGTTCTGGCGATCGCGGCCCTTATCCTTGCCTTTGCCGGGCCCATCTGGAAGCCCGCGCCCGAACAGGCCGGGCAGGGGGCGGTCCTGATCGTGATGGATGCGGGCTGGGCCGCCGCGCCCGACTGGTCCCAGCGGCAGGCGCGCGCGCTGCGTGCGCTGGAACGCGCGGCCAGCGCCGGGCAGCCGGCCGCGCTGCTGGTCGCGGACGGTCAGGCCGAAGGCGCGGTGCCTTTCCAGCCCGCCAGCGAGCTTGCGGCCCGCCTGCGCGCCCAGCAGCCCGTGGCATGGGAGACCCGCTATCCGCAGGATCTGACCGAAGCCCTGTCCCAGGTTCCTGCCTCGGCTTCGGTGCTTTGGCTCAGCGACGGGCTGGACCATCCCGGCCGCACGGCGCTGCTTTCGGCGCTGCAGGATCGCGCGACGGTGACGGTGGTTCCGCCGCAGGGGCCGCGGCTGGCGCTGGAACTGGTCGCGGGCGAACAGCCGGCATTGCGGATGCATTCCGACACCGATGGCCCTGCGCCGGGCGTGCTGGCCATCGGTGTCGATCCGCAGGGAACGCCCCGGCAACTGGCACGGCTGGAGCCCGAGGCCGCAGAGGCGGGAACCTCGGGCGTGATCAGCCGTCTTGTCCCGATCGCGCTGCCCTCGGAACTGCGCAACCGCGTTTCGCGCTTCGAAATCGAAGGGCAGGGATCGGCGGGCACGGTCGTTCTGGCCGATGACAGCCTGCGCCGCCGCAAGGTGGCTTTGGTCGGGGACGATCGCGCGAACGAGGGTCAGCGCCTTCTGTCGCCGCTGCATTACCTGCGTCGCGCGCTTGCCCCCCGCACCGACCTGATCGAAGGCGGGTTGGGCGACGTGCTGCAGGCCTCTCCGGACGTGATCGTGCTGGTCGACCAGATTGCCCCGGCCGAGACGGGGGCATTGCAGGAATGGGTCGACAAGGGCGGCTTGCTGATCCGCTTTTCTGGACCGCGCATGGCTGCATCCGAACGGCTTGGGGACGAGGCTCTGTTGCCCGTCCGCCTGCGCAGCGGGGGACGGGACGTGGGCGGTGCGCTCAGTTGGGGCGATCCGCGAGGCGTAGCCCCATTTCCGCCAGAGGGGCCGTTTGCCGGGCTGGCGATCCCGTCGGACGCGACCGTTCGGGCCCAGCTGCTGGCCGAGCCATCGCCGGATCTTGCGTCACGCACGCTGGCGCAACTGACGGACGGAACCCCCCTGATCACCCGCGCGGCCTTGGGACAGGGGCAGGTCGTGCTGTTCCACACCACCGCCAATGCGGAATGGTCGAATCTTGCATTGTCCGGGCTGTTCGTCAGAATGCTGGACCGGCTGGTGCAGACCGCGCGCGCCAGCGCGCAGGCGCCCGAGCCCGAGATGGATGGCGAGATGTTCTGGACCCCGACACAGGTGCTGGACGGTTTCGGCCGGGCGGGCGATCCGCAGGATCTGGTTCCCGTCCCGGCTGCAGAATTCGCGCGCGGACCCGGGCCGGGGGCCCCCGCCGGGCTTTACCGCGCGGGCGAAAGGGCGGCGGCGTTAAACGCAGGTGGCCCCTTTGCGCGCGCATCCTGGCCCGGCGCCCGGATCGAGGCCGCGGCCGAAGCTCCGGGCCGTGATCTGCGGGGCTGGCTGATCGCCTTTGCCGCGCTGGTCTTTGCGCTGGACGCGCTCGGCAGTGCCTGGCTGGCGCGCGGTGGCCTTGCGCCCCGCGACCGGAAAGGGGCCGGCGCATGATGAGGGTGCTGGTTCTGCTGATCGCATCCCTTGCCGCCACGATGGCCCTGGCCCAGGAGGATCCCGATCCCCGCCTGATCCGCGCCGCGGACGAGGTCGCGCTGGCCTATGTCGTCACCGGCGATGCCGAGGTCGACAAGGCCTCTGACGCGGGGCTGCGGGGAATCTCGCGCGTGATGACGGACCGCACGACCGTCGAGCCGGGCGAACCCATCGGAATCGACCTGGACAGGGACGATCTTTCCCTGCTGACCTTCCTGTACTGGCCGGTCACGGACAGCCAGCCCATGCCCGGACCACAGGCCTATGTGCGGCTGAACCACTTCCTGCGATCGGGCGGCATGATCCTTTTTGACACCCGCGACGGTGACATTGCCGGGCTTGGCGGTCCGAACGGATCGGCGGCGTTGCAGCGGCTGGCGGCGCCATTGGACATCCCGCCTCTGGCGCCGATCCCGACAGACCATGTCCTGACCCGCAGCTTCTATCTGCTGCATGACTTCCCCGGCCGCTATCAGGGGCTGGAGGTCTGGGCTGAAGCGCCGCCGGCCGGGGCCGAGGCGGCTGAGGGCGTGCCCTTTCGCAGCCTGAACGACGGCGTCTCGCCCGTCATCATCGGTGGCAATTCCTGGGCCGAGGCCTGGGCCATCGGCGACAATGGCATGCCCCTGTTCAGCGTCGGTTCGGGGCTTGAGGGCGAGCATCAGCGCGAGATGGCCTATCGCTTTGGCGTCAACCTGATCATGTATGTCCTGACCGGCAACTACAAATCCGATCAGGTCCATGTTCCCGCCCTGCTGGAGCGGTTGCGCGGGGAAGAGGTCATGCAATGACCGGGCTGGGCTTCGATCCGCTGTTGCCTTGGTCGTTGGTGGCGGCGGTCGCCGGGATCGCGCTGCTGATCGCGCTGTGGTCATTGTGGCGGGGCCTGCGCGGCTGGGCCTGGCGCGGCCTTGGGGGTCTTGCGGCAGCGGCTGCGCTGGCCGGCCCTGCGCTGGAATCCGGCATCCGCAACAAGCTTTCGGACATCGTCATCCTGCTGGATGACCGCAGCGCCAGCCAATCGCTGCCGGGCCGGACCGAGCAGACGGATGCGGCCATCGGGCAATTGACCCGCCAGCTTTCAGCGCTGCCCGATACCGAAATCCGCCGCGTCACCGTGGCCGACGATCCCGATGGCACGCTGATCGGTGCGGCCCTGTCGCGGGCGCTTGCCGCCGAGCCGCAGGCCCGCGTCGCGGGCTTGATCGCGGTGACGGATGGGTTGGCCCATGACGCGCCCCTGCTGCCGATCGATGCCCCGGCACCGGTCCATCTGCTCAAGACCGGGCAGCCGGGTGACTGGGACCGCAGGTTGGTGATCGAGGAGGCCCCGGCCTATGGGCTGATCGATCAGCCGGTGACGATCCGCCTGCGGGTCGAGGATCAGGGCGCGGTGCCGCCCGAGATCGCCGGGACGCCGGCCCGACTGCATGTTCTGGTCGACGGAGAAGAGGACCGCAGCCTGGACCTGCCACCGGGAGTCCCGCTGGACCTGCCGGTGGTGCCCGAACATGCGGGCCAGAACGTGGTCTCGATCGGTTTCGACGCGCCGGATGCCGCGGTTCCCGAACTGACCGACCGCAACAATGCCGTCGCCCTGCAGATCCAGGGCGTGCGCGACCGCCTGCGCGTTTTGCTGGTGTCGGGGGAACCCCATGCGGGCGAGCGCACCTGGCGCAATCTTCTGAAATCGGATGCCAATGTCGACCTGATCCATTTCACCATCCTGCGTCCGCCGGACAAGATGGATGCGGTTCCGGTCGACGAGATGTCGTTGATCGCGTTCCCGACCCAGGAACTGTTCATGGAGCGGATCCGCGACTTCGATCTGATCATCTTCGACCGCTATCGCGTGCGCGGTATCCTGATGCCGCAATATTTCGACAATATCCGCCGCTATGTCGAAGAGGGTGGGGCGGTCCTGGTATCGGCCGGCCCCGAGATGTCGACCGTCGAAAGCCTCAACCTGTCCCCGATGGGCATGATCCTGCCCGGTCGCCCGACCGGCCGCATCTTCGAGGAGCCTTTCCTGCCTCGCCTGACCGAGGAAGGGCTGCGCCATCCAGTGACGGCGGGCCTGTCCGGCGCTCCGACCGAAGGCAGCGAGACGCATTGGGGCCGCTGGCTGCGGATGTCTCAGGTCATCCCTAACCCGCGCGCGCAGGTTGTCATGACCGGGGCGGGGGATGAACCGCTGCTGATCATGGACCGCGTCGGCAAGGGCCGAGTGGCGATGCTGACCTCGGATCAGGTCTGGCTTTGGGGGCGCGGGTTCGAAGGCGGGGGGCCGCAGCTTGAACTGCTGCGCCGCATCGCTCATTGGTCGATGAAGGAACCGGAACTGGAGGAAGAGGCCCTGCTGGCCGATGTCGCCTCGGGATTGACGGTCACGATCACCCGCCGGACGATGGCAGAGCGCGCAAAGCCCGTCCGCATCACAGGCCCCGATGGGACCACCCGGACGCTGGACCTGACCGAGGCCGGGCCGGGACGCTTCACCGCCCGCTGGACAGCCCCCGAACCCGGCCTTTACCGCCTGACCGATGGAGAGATCACCCGGGTCATGGCGCTTGGCCCCGCCGCGCCGCGCGAGTTTGAAGAGACGGTCGCAACCTCGTCCGCGCTGGGTCCTCTGGTCGAAAAGACCCGCGGCGCGGTGCTGGACCTGTCCGCCGGAATCCCCGATCTGCGCACCGTCCGCGAGGGGCGTCCCGCCCATGGTCGCGGTGTCGCGGGTGACTGGATCGCGATCACGCCGCGGGGTGCGGCCTCGACCTCGGGGATCACTCACCAGCCGATCCTGCCGCCTTGGGGTTGGCTTCTGCTGGTGGCCGGGTTGGCGCTTGCTGGCTGGCTAAGCGAGGGGCGCGGCTGGTCGGGTATCCGCCGGGCCTGATCCCGCAAACTTGCCAAGCGCGCGCCCCGTTGCTAGGCAATCGAAAACAGTTATTGAGGGCCGCCCATGTCCACCGACGCGACCGCCTATGTTCCGCCGACCGAAGTCGATCTGGTCACGATCAAAAGCATCCTGCCGCACCGTTACCCCTTCCTGCTGATCGACCGCGTGCGTGATATCGTGCCGGGCGAAAGCTGCGTCGGCGTCAAGAACGTGACCGCGAACGAACCGCATTTCGAAGGCCACTTCCCGCAGGAGCCGGTCATGCCTGGCGTCCTGATCATCGAAGCCATGGCCCAGGCCGCGGCCGTACTGGTCGGCGTGTCGCTGGATCTGGCCGGAAAGGGGATGGGCACCTATTTCATGTCCATCGACAAGTGCCGCTTTCGCCAGAAGGTCGTGCCGGGCGACGTGCTGGAACTGCACATGAAGACCCTGCGCGGTGGCGGCAAGATCTGGAAATTCGAAGGCCGTGCCCTGGTCAACGGCAAGCTTGCCGCCGAGGCCGAGGTGATGGCCATGCTGAACCGTGGCGACAATGGCTGATCCGATCATCATCCATCCCTCGGCCGTCGTGGACCCCGCCGCGAAGATCGGCGAGGGCTGCGAGATCGGACCGTTCTGCGTCATCGGCCCCGAGGTCGTCCTTGGCCGGGGCGTGGTCCTGAAATCCCATGTCGTGCTGGCGGGCGATACCGTCATCGGCGACGGGACCGAGATCTATTCCTTCGCCTCGATCGGCGAGGTGCCGCAGGATCGCAAGTTCAGGGGCGAACATACCAAGCTGGTGATCGGTGCCCGGAACCGCATCCGCGAGCATGTGACGATGAATCCCGGCACCGAGGGCGGTGGCGGCATCACCCGCGTCGGCGATGACGGATTGTTCCTTGCGGGCAGCCATGTCGCGCATGATTGCCAGGTGGGCGACCGCGTCACCATCGTCAACCATGCCGCGCTGGCTGGCCATTGCATCGTCGAGGATGACGTGACCATCGGCGGGCTTGCCGGGGTGCACCAATTCGTCCGCATCGGGCGCGGGGCAATGATCGGTGCGCTGACCATGGTCACCGCAGACGTGATTCCGTTCGGTCTGGTTCAGGGGCCGCGCGGCCACCTGGACGGGTTGAACCTGGTCGGGCTGAAGCGCCGCGGCGTTTCCCGCGACGAAATCCACGCCCTGCGCGAGATGTTCGCGCGTCTGGGCGAGGGCAGCTTCCGCGATAAGGCCCGCCAACTGGCCGAAGAGGAAACCGGGCCGATGGTGCGCGAGGTGCTGGACTTCATCCTCGGTCCCTCGGACCGCAGCTTCCTGGCGCCGCATTCATGAGCCGCATCGCCCTGATCGCAGGCGAGGGTCGCCTTGCCCCCGCCATTGCCGCCGCGCTGGACACCCCCGTGATCTATGCGCTGGACCATCTTCGCCCCGAGATCGAGGCCAAGCCCTTTCGGCTTGAACGGCTGGTGCCGTTTCTGGACGAATTGACCGACCAAGGCGTCACCCGTGCGGTCTTTGCCGGCGCCATCCGGCGTCCGCGGATCGAGCCCGACCTCTTCGACCAGCGCACAATGGCGATCGTGCCCCGTATCCTGATGGGGATGCAGTCGGGCGACGACGCCGCACTGCGCGCCGTTCTTGACGTCTTCGAAGAGGCGGGGATCCACATCGTCTCGGTCGATGAAATCCTGCCCGAGCTGGTGCCGGGAGAAGGGGTGCTGGCCGGTGAGCCAAGCCCCCGCGACCAGAAGGACGCGGGCCGCGCGGCCGAGATCGTGCATGGGCTTGGGCCCCTGGACGTGGGACAGGGCGCCGTTGTGGCCCAGGGCCTGTGCCTTGCCATCGAGGCGCTGCCCGGCACGCAGGCGATGCTTGAATTTGCAAAGCTTCATGCCGGGCTGAAACCCGATCCCAAGGGGGCGAAGGGGCTCCTTTACAAGGCGCCAAAGCCCGGACAGGACCGCCGGATCGATTTGCCGACCATTGGTCCCGACACGGTCCGCCAGGCGGCCGAAGCCGGGCTTGGCGGCATCGTCTGGGAAGCCGGGAGCGTCATCCTGCTGGAACGGGACGAGGCCGTCCACTGTGCCAATCAGGCGGGGTTGTTCCTTTGGGCGCGGGCTTGAATTGGGTATTTGGAAAACGGCGAAAACCATCGGGCAATTCATCGTTTCACAAATACCCATCAGCGACGGCGCAAGCGGAGTGACGCGATGAAGTTCTTCCTGATCGCGGGCGAGCCTTCGGGCGACAATCTGGGCGGCCCCTTGATGGCCGGGCTGAAGACCCTCGATCCGGAAGCCGCTTTTCTTGGCGTCGGCGGCCCTTCTATGGGTGCCGAGGGGCTGGAAAGCCTGTTCCCCATGGAAGAGCTTTCGGTCATGGGCATCGTCGAGGTGCTGCCGAAATACCGCCAGCTGAAGGCCCGTATCCGCCAGACCGCGAAAGCGGTGGCCGAGGCGCGGCCGGACGCGCTCATCACCATCGACAGCCCGGATTTCTGCCTTCGCGTCGCGCGCGAGGCGCGGGAGATGATGCCCGACCTGCGGACAATCCATTACGTCGCGCCCTCGGTCTGGGCGTGGCGTTCGGGACGTGCGGCGAAGATGGCGCAGGTCATCGACCATGTGCTGGCGATCCTTCCCTTCGAGCCGCCCTATATGCAGGCCGCAGGCATGAGCTGCGATTTCGTGGGTCATCCGATCGCTGCCGAGCCCGTCGGCACCGCGGATGAAGGCATCGCCTTCCGCGAGGCGCATGATATTGCCGCGGATGCGCCCCTTATCCTTTGCCTGCCCGGTTCGCGACGCGGAGAGGTGGCGCGGCTTGGTCCCCGTTTCGACGAGGCCCTGATGCAGCTTCGCGACCGCCTGCCCGAGATCCGCGTCGTCATTCCGACGGTGCGCGGGGTCTCTGGCCTGGTCCGCGACATGGCGAAGCGCTGGCCCACTGCCCCGATCGTCGTCGAGACGCCCGAGGACAAGCGCGCCGCATTCGCCGCCGCCAATCTTGCCCTTGCGGCTTCGGGGACGGTCAGCCTGGACCTTGCAGCCAATGACGTGCCGATGGTGATCGGCTATGACGTGGCTCCGCTCAGCCGGATGATCATCGGGTTGATGCTGAAGACGGACACCGTGACCTTGGTCAACCTGGTCAGCGAAACGCGCACGGTTCCCGAGTTTCTGGGTCGTAAATGCCAGCCAGGTGCGATGTTCAAGGCGCTGCACGAGCTGATCGAAAACCCGGCCGCGCGGGCCGCCCAGCATGAGGCTATGGCCCTGACGATGGAGCGGCTGGGGCGCGGCGGCGAGGCTCCGGGCCTGCGCGCCGCGCGCTCCGTCATGGCGGCGCTTAGTTCTGCGCGGCAACCACGATGATTTCGACCTTGTAGTCCGGCGTCGCCAGTGCCGATTCGCCCGTGGCGCGGGCCGGAGCGTGGCCAGCGGGGACCCACGCGTCCCAAACTGCGTTCATGTCCGCGAACTGGCTCATGTCGGCCATCCAGACCTGCGCCGAAAGGATGCGGGTCTTGTCCGAGCCGCATTCGGCCAGAAGGCGATCGATCTGGGCCAGCACCTGCTGGGTCTGTTCGGTCACGCTTGCACCCGGATTGCCGACCTGGCCAGCCAGATAGACGGTGCCGTTGTGGATGACGGCCTGGCTCATGCGGGCGCCGGTCTCGATGCGTTTGATATCGGACATGGGATTCCTTTCGGGTTGGGCCGGTGGTCGGGGATCGAGCCGCCGGCGAAGCCGGTTCGTCATGCCAAAGCGCGCGCCGGCGTTCAATGCCATCAGCTGCCCATTCCAGCGAAAGGCGCCCGGCAGAGGGGACCCGCCGGGCGCCACCGCACCGATGGGGGCATCGCCCTGCGATCATGTGCGCGGCAGACGACAGGAAGATGACGGCGAGAGCTGCAAGGCGCGGCACATATGCGCGCGAACGGCCATATCGATCCGCGGCAGGTGCCCCTGCTCGATTAGGCCAACGATTTCAGGAGGTTTTCCTGGTGCTGCGAGAGAGGATTGAACTCTCGACCTCACCCTTACCAAGGGTGTGCTCTACCACTGAGCTACCGCAGCGCCGGTGGAGGGCGTTTAGACCGACTGATCGGGGGGCGCAAGGGGGTGGTGCAAGAAAAAATGAAATCTCCGGTCGCCCCGCACGGAAAGCCCGATGCTGGACGCAAGGCTGCTCAGGCGGTAACAGGGGGCCATGACAAAGGGACCCCGCAAGCCGGATGTTGTGAACGACCGCGAAGCGAGGCTGAAAGCCGCGTTGCGCGCGAATCTTGCCCGTCGCAAGACGCAGGGGCGGGCACGCGCCGCACAGGACGAATCCCCCGATCAGGATGGGCCTGCGGCGCGGGCGATACAGGACGGGCCGATGCCCGAGGACGAGGAATAGATGGATCAGATCATTGTAAGGGGCAACGGGCCGCTTCACGGCGAAATTCCGATCGCCGGTGCGAAGAATGCCTGCCTGACGCTCATGCCCGCGACCCTGCTGACCGACCAGCCGCTGACGCTGACCAATGCGCCGCGTCTGTCGGACATCCGGACCATGACCGACCTGCTGCGCTCGCTTGGGGCAGAGGTCGCCAGCCTGCAGGACGGACAGGTCCTGGCACTGTCCAGCCACGACCTGAACAGCCATACCGCCGATTACGACATCGTGCGCAAGATGCGGGCCTCGATTCTGGTTCTGGGCCCGATGCTGGCGCGGGACGGGCAGGCGATCGTGTCGTTGCCGGGCGGATGTGCGATCGGTGCGCGGCCGGTGGACCTGCACCTGAAGGCGTTTGAGGCCATGGGAGCGGAACTGGATCTGCGCGATGGCTATGTCCATGCCAAGGCGCCCGTGAGCGGGCTTCGTGGCGCGGTGATCGATTTTCCGATCGTCTCGGTCGGTGCGACCGAAAATGCGCTGATGGCGGCGACTCTTGCCCGGGGCACGACGGTCCTGAAGAACGCTGCCCGCGAGCCCGAGATCGTCGATCTTGCGCAGTGCCTGCGCCGCATGGGCGCGAATATCGAGGGTGAGGGCACCTCGACCATCACGATCGAAGGGGTGCAGGCCCTGTCCGGGGCGACCCATCCGGTGGTCACGGACCGGATCGAGCTTGGCACCTACATGCTGGCTCCCGCTATCTGCGGGGGCGAGGTCGAATGCCTTGGTGGCCGGATCGACCTGGTTTCGGCCTTCTGCGAGAAGCTGGATGCCGCTGGGATCGAGGTGACGGAAACCGACCGGGGGCTGAAGGTTGCACGCAAGAACGGCCGCATCCGGGCGGTCGATGTCGTGACCGAGCCGTTCCCCGGCTTCCCGACCGACCTGCAGGCGCAGATGATGGCGCTGCTGTGCATGGCCGAGGGGACTTCGGTGCTTGAGGAGAAGATTTTCGAGAACCGCTTCATGCATGCGCCGGAACTGACCCGCATGGGTGCGCGTATCGAAGTGCATGGCGGACATGCGACCGTCCACGGCGTCGACAAGCTGCGCGGGGCGCGGGTCATGGCGACGGACCTGCGCGCCTCGGTCAGCCTGATCCTCGCCGGACTGGCGGCCGAGGGTGAAACCGTGGTCAGCCGCGTCTATCACCTTGACCGCGGCTATGAGAAGGTCGTGCGCAAGCTGCGGGGCGTGGGCGCCGATATCGAACGTATCAAGGGGACACCATCCGATGAATGACGCGCGTTTCAGCGATGCCGATCCCGCGCCCCTGGCGCTGATGGCGGGGGATGTCGAGGATCTGACGGTTGTTTCCGCCCTGGTCCAGGATGCGATCCTGCCGATCACCGAGATTTCCTATGATCTGCGCCACCGCCAGCTTGCGCTGCTGCTGAACCGCTTTCGCTGGGAAGACGCGGACAGTGCGCGGCGCGAAGAGCGGCCCTATGAACGGGTGCGGACGGTCCTGCTGATCTCGGACGTGACCCGCGTGCAAAGCGACGGGATCGACCGCGAGGATGCTGACCTGATCCTGGAACTGCTGGCGCTGCGCTGGCAGGCGGGCGAGGACGGGACCGGCCAGCTGCTGCTGGAATTCGCGGGCGACGGCACGCTTTCGGTCGATGCGGAATGCTTGAACGTCGAACTGCGCGATGTGACGCGACCCTATGTCGCGCCGTCCCGCCGCGCGCCGGAACACCCCGAGGACTAGCGGCGGCCGCGCCACGCCGCGCCCCTTGCGGGGCGCGACGATCCACCGCGATTCCCCCGGCGGCAAGCAGGCGCAGGCCGCTTGAGCCGCCGGGCGGCAGCCGCTAACAAGGTCCAACCATTACGAGTGTGACCATGCCCATCCATCTGTCGACCGCCGAACCCGATTTCCAGCAGCGCTTTGCCGCCATGCTTTCCATGAAGCGTGAGGATTCGGCCGATGTGAACGACGTCGTGACCTCGATCATCGCCGATGTGCGGGAACGAGGGGACGAGGCTCTGGTCGATCTGAGCGGACGCTTCGACCGGGTGGCCCTGACACCGCAGACGCTGGCCTTCGACAAGGACGAGATTGCGGCGCAGATCGCCCTTGTTTCGGATGAAGAGCGGGCGGCCTTGACTGTGGCGGCCGACCGCATCCGCGCCTATCACGCGCGGCAATTGCCCGAGGACATGGAATGGACCGACCCCGAGGGGGCGACGCTGGGCTGGCGCTGGACGCCGGTTTCGGCGGCGGGCCTGTATGTGCCGGGCGGGCAGGCCAGCTATCCCTCTTCGGTGCTCATGAACGCGATTCCGGCGCGCGTCGCGGGTGTCGAACGGCTGGTGATCTGCGTGCCGACGCCGAATGGGCAGGTCAATCCGCTGGTGCTGCTGGCCGCGCAACTGGCGGGCGTCGATGAAATCTATCGCATCGGGGGCGCCCAGGCCATCGCCGCAATGGCCTATGGCACCGAGACGATTCGACCGGTCGACAAGATCACCGGGCCCGGCAATGCCTATGTCGCGGCGGCCAAGCGGCATGTCTTTGGTCGCGTCGGGATCGACATGATCGCCGGTCCGTCCGAGGTGCTGATCATTGCCGAGGGCGCGCAGAACCCGGAATGGCTGGCGCTGGACCTGTTGGCGCAGGCGGAACATGACGCCGATGCGCAGTCGATTCTGATTACCCCCGACAAGGCGCTGGCCGATGCAGTAGTCCTTGAGGTCGAGCGGATCTTGCCGACATTGCCCCGCGCAAAGGTCGCCGGGGCAAGCTGGCGCGATTATGGCACCGTGATCCTGACCCGCGATCTGGACGAGGCGGCGACCCTTTCGGATCGCATTGCGCCCGAACATCTTGAACTTTGCGTCGACGACCCGGAGGCACTTGCCGCGAAGACCCGCCATGCTGGCGCGATCTTCCTGGGCGGTTGGACCCCCGAGGCGGTGGGAGATTACGTCAGCGGACCGAACCACGTCCTGCCGACTGCGCGCTCGGCCCGTTTTTCGTCGGGACTGTCGGTGATGGACTTCATGAAGCGCACGACGATGGCGCGGCTGACCCCCGAGGCTTTGGCGAAGATCGGCCCCGATGCGGTGGTGCTGGCCGCCTCGGAGGGGCTTTCGGCCCATGGGCTTTCCGTTGCCTCGCGGATCCGCGCGCTGAACGGAGGGCAGGGATGATCGCGATTGCGACCACGGCCCGGCTGTGCCGTGTCGAGATCGACGACAGGGCCATGCCTCCGGCCTCTCCCGAGATGGAGCAGGACCGCCGCGTTGCCGTTTTCGATTTGCTCGAAGACAACAGCTTCAGCCTGCCGGGCCGGGAAGGACAAGCCGTGCCTGCGGGGCCCTATGCGCTGGTGCTTGCACTGCGGGAAAAGCGGCTGGTCTTCGACATCTCGACCGAGGGGGGCGAGAAGGTGGCGGAATTCCACCTTGCGATGGGTCCATTCCGCCAGACGGTCAAGGACTACTTCCAGATCTGCGCAAGCTATTTCGACGCGGTGAAGCGCCTGCCTCCCGCCCAGATCGAGGCGATCGACATGGCCCGCCGGGGCATCCATAACGAGGGCGCGCGCACCCTGCAGGAACGGCTTGAGGGTAAGGCGGTTGTCGATATCGACACGTCGCGCAGGCTGTTCACACTGATCTGCGCGCTGATCCCGGAGTAATCCGTGGCAGGACAGATCCCCCATTCGGTGCTGTTCTGCTGCGACCACAATGCGATTCGGTCCCCGATCGCCGAGGGGATGATGAAGCACTTCTACGGTCGTGCAGCCTATGTCCAGTCGGCAGGCGTCAAGAACGACATGGAGGTGGACGGCTTCGCCATCGCCGTCTGCAAGGAACTCGGGATCGAGATCTCGCAGCACCGCTCTCGTTCATTCGCCGAGATGAAGGAATGGGGCGACGACCTGGGCAGTTTCGACCTGGTGGTGGCGTTGTCGCCGGCCAGCCAAAGGCAGGCGCTGGAACTGACGCGGGTTTCGCATCTTGAGGTCGAGTACTGGCCGATCATGGACCCGACGGGGCTGGCGGAATCGCGCGATGCGAAGCTGGCGATCTATCGCCAGATCCGCGACCAGATCCGCCACCGCATGATCGACCGCTTTGGTCCCCCGATCGTGCCCTCGGCCGCCGCCGAAGGCATCTAGGGCAGGGGGGCGCAGCCGTCAGACGACGACCGCAGCCCCTTCGGTTGCGGGGCCGACATGGGCGCGGAAGGCCGCGAACAGCTCGCGCCCCATGCCTTCGGCCGAACGCGCGGGGTCAAAGCTTGCATTCTCGCGCGTATCGAAATCCTCGCTCAGGCATTCCAGCACCCCGCGCGTGGCATCAAGGCGCAGAAGGTCGCCGTCACGCAGCCGCGCAAGCGGACCGCCATCCGCTGCCTCGGGCGAGACGTGGATCGCGGCGGGAACCTTGCCGGAGGCGCCCGACATGCGCCCGTCCGTCACCAGCGCGACCCGCAGCCCACGATCCTGAAGCACCGCCAGCGTGGGTGTCAGCGAATGCAGTTCAGGCATTCCGTTGGCACGCGGACCCTGGAAACGGACTACGACGATCGTATCCTGGGTGAACTCGCCGCGCTTGAAGGCGGCCTTGACCTCTTCCTGGTCCGAAAAGACGCGGGCCGGGGCCTCGATGACATGGCGTTCCGGGGCAACGGCGGACACCTTGATGACGCCCCGGCCAAGGTTACCGTCCAGTTGCTTCAGCCCGCCGGTCGCCGCGAAGGGGTCCGAGGCTGGGCGCAGGATCTTGTCGTTCAACGATGCGCGCGCGCCCTCGACCCAATGGACCTGCCCGTCGTGCAATTGCGGTTCCTGCGCGTAAAGGTCCAGCCCGCCACCCGCGATGGTCTTGACGTCGGGATGCAGCAGGCCCGCTTCGATCAGTTGGCCGATCATGAAGCCCAGCCCGCCAGAGGCATGGAAGTGGTTCACGTCCGCCAGCCCGTTCGGATAGACCCGGGCCATCAGCGGGACGCATTCCGACAGGTCGTGGAAATCCTCGATATCAAGCAGGACGCCCGCCGCGCGGGCCATCGCGGGCAGGTGGATGATCAGGTTGGTGGATCCACCCGTCGCCATCAGGCCGACGATCCCGTTCACGAAGGCGCGTTCATCCAGCACGTCGCCCGCGGGCAGATAGTCGTTGCCCAGTCGCGTGATCGCGGCGGCTCGGGTAACGGCGGCCGTCGTCAGCGCCTCGCGCAGCGGCGTGTTGGGGTTCACGAAGCTTGAGCCCGGCAGGTGCAGGCCCATGAACTCCATCAGCATCTGGTTCGAATTCGCTGTGCCATAGAATGTGCAGGTGCCGGGGCTGTGATAGCTGGCCATTTCGGCCGCCATCAGGGCCTCTCGCCCGACTTCGCCTGCGGCGAATTGCTGGCGGACCTTGGACTTCTCGTCATTGGGCAGGCCCGAGGGCATCGGCCCGGCCGGAATGAAGACGGCGGGAATATGGCCGAAGGTCGCGGCGGCGATCACAAGGCCGGGCACGATCTTGTCGCAGACGCCCAGGTAGAGCGCTGAATCGAAGGTGTCATGGGACAGCGCAACGCCCGAGGCAAGCGCGATCACATCGCGCGAAAACAGCGACAGCTCCATCCCGGCGCGGCCCTGCGTAACGCCGTCGCACATCGCCGGAACCCCGCCCGCGACCTGCGCGGTCGCGCCTGCCGCATGGGCGGCGCGCCGGATCAGATCGGGATAGCGTTCGTAGGGCTGATGCGCGGACAGCATGTCATTATAAGCGGTGATGATCCCGACATTGGGCTTGCGCGCTGCGGCGAAATCATCTTTGTCGGGCATGGCCGCATAGGCATGGGCCTGGTTGCCACAAGACAGATGTGCGCGGCGCGGGCCGTCCTCGGCAGCGCGGGCGATCTTTGTCTGATAGTCCGAGCGGGTCTTGGCCGAACGTTCGCGAATGCGGTCGGTCACTCGGTCGACGGTGGCGTGCAAGGTCATGGCTGGCGTCCTCCTGAGCGGTTATATAGTCCGTTAGCGATAACGGCGCAACCGCGTCACACTTGCCCCGCGCGCCGGGTCGTGGCAATCCTGCGCCGTTCGAACGAGGCCCAAAATGACCGCTGACCTGCCCATCATCCGCCTGCGCCCCAAGTCCAAACCCCAGGCGATCCGACATGGTTTCCCTTGGGTCTTTGCGGATGAACTGGTGACCGACCGCCGCACCCGCGCGATTGCCCCCGGAAGTTTCGCCGAGCTTCAGGATGCCGAACATCGCCCGCTGGGCCTGTGCACGGTCAATCCGAACTCCAAGATCATCGCGCGAGTGATGGACGCCGACCCCGGCGCGCGCATCGACGGTGACTGGATTGCTGCGCGCCTGTCGCGCGCACTGGCGCTGCGCGAGAGGCTGTTCGACAAGCCCTTCTACCGCCTTGTCCATGCCGAGTCGGACGGGCTTCCCGGCACCATCATCGACCGCTTTGGCGACGCCGCCGTCATTCAGCCCAATGCCGCCTGGGCCGAGCGCATGTCGGCCGAGATCGCCGCCGCGCTGCGCGAGGTGACGGGCGTGCGCACCGTGATCCTGAACGGACAGGGACGGGCGCGCGGCCTTGAGGGACTGGACGAGCGGCTGGAGATCCTGTCGGGCGAGATGTCCGGTCCGGTCGAGGTGTCGATGAATGGCGCCATCTATCTTGCGGACCTGATGCAGGGACAAAAAACGGGCCTGTTCTATGACCAGCGCCCGAACCATGCCTTTGCCCAGCGTCTGGCCAAGGACGCGCGCGTTCTGGACGTGTTCTCCCATGTCGGCGGCTTTGGCCTTGCCGCGCTGGCCGGCGGTGCCGTGCAGGCGACCTGCATCGACGGCTCGGCGCCGGCGCTGCAACTGGCGCAGGGCGGGGCAAAGGCGATGGGCGCGGCCGACCGGCTTGTGACCCGGCAGGGTGATGCCTTTGCGCAGATGGAGGCGCTGGCGGCCGAGGGCGCGCAATTCGACGTGGTGATCTGCGACCCGCCGGCCTTCGCCCCTTCGAAACAGGCGCTGGAGGCGGGGCTGCGGGCCTATGAACGCGTCGCGAAGCTGGCGGCCCCGCTGGTCGCGCCGGGCGGCTATCTGGGCCTTTGCTCGTGCAGCCATGCGGCCGACCTGACCTCGTTCCGCAATGCCAGCGCCCGCGGTATCGGCCGGGGCGGACGTCGCAGTCAGCTGATCCATACCGGGCAGGCCGGACCCGATCACCCGACGCTGCCGCAACTGGCCGAAACGGGGTACCTGAAGGCCCTGTTCTTCCGGCTGGACGGATGAAGGCGGTCCTGGACGCCTGCGTTCTTTATCCCACCGTCCTGCGCGAGATTTTGTGCGACGTGGCGGCGGCGGGATTGTTCCAGCCTGTCTGGTCGCAGCGCATCCTTGATGAATGGCGTCACGCCGCAGACCGGCAAGGCGTCCCCGCGGGGGTCGAAATTGCGCTGCTGCAGGACCGGTTCCCGCAGGCGATGACCCTGCCCTCTGGCGGGGCAGAGGGGCTTGATCTGCCCGATCCCGCCGACCGCCATGTGGTCGAGGCCGCTTTGGCGTCGGGGGCGGGAATGATCGTGACGGCGAACCTGCGCGATTTCCCCCGCAGTGCCCTGGCGGCGGCAGGGCTTGCCGCCATTCACCCCGATGAATTTCTTCGCGATTTTTTCCTCAATCACCCCGATCCCGTGCTGGGCGCGGTCGCCGCGACGCAGGATCGCGCGCGGCGCGCTGGCGGCGAACTCGCTCGCAAGGAGTTGATGCGCCGGGCCCGCCTGCCACGTCTTGCCAAGGCGATCGACCGGCTGGCAGGGTCGGATGTTGCGGCGCAGCGCGGATCGGGCGAGGGTAGGTAGAGATGAGGGCAGGGTTGATGTTATCGCTAACAGACGCTAGTCCCATTCCCATGGACGAGGAGGGCCTAATGGTTTCGCGCATCATTCCGGTGGAAGAATTCGACCTGGTGGTCTTTGGCGCGACTGGCGATCTTGCGCATCGCAAGATCCTGCCGGGGCTTTACCGGCGCTATGTGGCGGGCCAGATCCCGCCCTCGGCCCAGATCATCGGCGCGGCGCGCACGCGTCAGGACGACGCCGCCTTCCGCGAGGAAGCGCGCAACGCGATCCGGGAGTTCGCGGGTCCGACCGAAGACTTGTCCCAGCTTGACGATTTCCTGTCGCATCTTGGTTACGTCGCCATCGATGCGCGCGGAACCGATGGCTGGCAGGAACTCAAGGCCCGCATCCGGCAGGGCGTGGTGCATGCTTTCTACTTCTCGGTTGCCCCGGCATTGTTCGGCGACATCGCGCAGCGCCTTGCCGATCACGGCATCGCGGATGCAAACAGTCGCATCGTGGTGGAAAAGCCATTTGGCCGCGACCTTGCGACCGCGCGCGAGCTGAATGCCACGCTGGCCCGACATTTCGCGGAAAACCAGATCTACCGGATCGACCATTATCTGGGCAAGGAAACGGTCCAGAACCTGATGGCCGTGCGCTTCGCCAACATGCTCTTCGAGCCGCTGTGGAACGCGCAATATGTCGATCACGTCCAGATCACGGTGGCCGAAACGGTGGGCGTCGGCGGGCGTGGCGAATATTACGATCATTCCGGCGCGATCCGCGACATGGTCCAGAACCACATGATGCAGCTTCTGTGCCTGATCGCGATGGAGCCGCCCTATCACTTCGATCCGGACGCGGTCCGCGACGAAAAGCTGAAGGTCATCCGCGCACTGGAGCCCTTGACGCCGGGGGACATCGTGCGCGGGCAGTATCACGGCGGGCCGGACGGTTCGGATTACCTGCGCGACGTCGACAACCCCGCCTCACGCACCGAAAGCTATGTCGCGCTGAAGGTGAACATCGCCAACTGGCGCTGGACCGGCACGCCCTTCTATCTGCGCACGGGCAAAAGGCTTCGCGCCCGGACCAGCGAAATCGTGGTGACGTTCAAGGCGCCGCCGCATTCGATCTTTGACGAGGTGGACGGCCCGCGTTCGAACCAGCTTGTCATCAAGCTGCAGCCGAACGAGGGCATGGACCTGACCGTGATGATCAAGGAGCCGGGGCCGGGCGGGATGCGCCTGGTGCAGGTGCCCCTGGACATGAGCTTTGCCGACGCGCTGGGGGCGAACGGCACCGACATGCCCGATGCCTATGAACGGCTTATCATGGATGTGATCCGCGGCAACCAGACGCTGTTCATGCGCGGCGACGAGGTCGAGGCGGCCTGGGCCTGGACCGATCCCATCATCGCCGAATGGGAGGCTGGATCGAAACGCCCCGAGCCTTATGATGCGGGCTCAAGCGGACCCGAGGAGGCGCTGCGCCTTCTGCATCGCGACAACCGCCGCTGGAGGGAGATCAGGCCGTGACCATGGAATTCGTCGAATACCCCGACCGCGAGATGATGGCCCTGTCGCTGGCCCGCAAGATCTCGGGCGAACTGGCCCAGCATCTGCGCGTGAACGAGACGGCAACCCTTTGCGTTCCGGGGGGAACGACGCCCGGCCCGCTTTTCGACACGCTGTCGGGTGGCGATCTGGATTGGTCGCGGGTCACGGTCTTTCTGAACGACGAACGCTGGGTGGACGGCGAACATGTGCGTTCGAACAGCCGCCTGCTGCATCGCCACCTTCTGACGAACAATGCGGCCGCAGCCCGCTATATCGACCTTTATACCGGCGACCCCGAGCCCGAGCAGGCGGTCGACACCCTTGCCGCCCAGATCCAGCCTCTGCTGCCGATCACGGTGCTGCTATTGGGCATGGGCACGGACATGCATACCGCAAGCCTGTTTCCCGGCGCCCCCGAGACGGCGCAGGCCCTTGCCCCCCATGCGCCCCCGGTGATGGCGGTGCGCAGCATCAAGGACGAACCCCGGATCACGCTGACCGCCTCGGCGCTGCAAAAGGCGATCTGCCCGCATCTGATGATCACGGGCGCCGACAAGCGCGAGGCGCTGGAACGTGCCCAGACGCTTGATGCGCGCGACGCGCCGATCCGCGCCTTTCTGGGCGATATTACCGTGCACTGGGCAGAGTAACCTGACATGAACGACATCTGGAAGCGCTTGGCCGAACACCGCCGGCAGCAGGGCGACCTGCGGATCGAGGATCTGTTTGCTGCCGATCCCGGTCGCGCGACAGGCTTTGCGACCTCGGCCGACGGGTTGGTCTTCGACTGGTCGAAGACGGCGATTGACGCCACGGCGCGCGACCTGCTGTTGCAACTGGCGGCCCCCGTCGCCGCCCGTCGTGACGCGATGTTCGCAGGCCAACGCATCAACGAAACCGAGGATCGGGCCGTCCTGCACACCGCCTTGCGCAACCTTGACGGCAGCGTGACCGTCGACGGCAAGGACGTCATGCCTCAGGTGCGCGAGACCCATCAGCATATGCGCGATTTTGCCGCGCGCGTGCGCAGCGGCGCGTTTTCGGGGCAGGGCGGGCGCTTCACCGATGTCGTGAACATCGGCATCGGCGGTTCCGACCTTGGCCCGGCCATGGCGACGCGGGCCTTGTCGCCCTGGCATGACGGGCCGCGGGTGCATTTCGTTTCGAACGTGGACGGGGCGGATATCGCGGACGCGCTGAAGGGGCTTGATCCCGCGACGACGCTGGTGATCGTCGCCTCCAAGACCTTCACCACGATCGAGACGATGACCAATGCCGCGACCGCCCGGGACTGGATGGCCGGATCGGTGACGACCCCGGCCACCCAATTCGCGGCGCTGAGCTCGGCCCAGGGCAAGACCGCGCAATGGGGCATCGATGCGGACCGTGTCTTCGGGTTCGAGGACTGGGTCGGCGGGCGCTATTCCATGTGGGGCCCGATCGGCCTGTCTCTGATGATCGCCATCGGCCCGGATGCCTTCGACGAATTCCTTGCCGGCGGGCTGGCGATGGACCGCCATTTCCGTTCCGCGCCGGACGGGCAGAACCTGCCGGTGCTGCTCGCGCTGGTCGGCCTGTGGCACAATCAGGTCTGCGGCTATGGCACCCGCGCCGTCCTGCCCTATGACAATCGGCTTGCACGCCTGCCGGCCTATCTCCAGCAGCTCGAGATGGAATCGAACGGCAAGCGGGTGGCGATGGATGGCAGAGACCTGACCCTGCCCTCGGGCCCGGTGATCTGGGGAGAGCCGGGGACGAATGGCCAGCACGCCTTCTATCAGCTGATCCATCAGGGCACGCAGGTCATCCCCTGCGAATTCATGCTGGCGGCGCGCGGGCATGAGCCGGACCTTGCCCATCATCACCTGCTTCTGGCCGCGAACTGCCTTGCCCAGTCCGAGGCGCTGATGCGCGGCCGCTCGCTTGACGAAGCGCGCGGGCTAATGCGGGCGAAGGGCCTTGAGGGGGCGGAACTTGAACGCCAGGCCCGCCACCGGGTCTTTCCGGGCAACCGGCCATCGACGACACTGGTCTTTCCCGAACTCACGCCCTTCGTTCTTGGGCAGATCGTGGCGCTTTACGAACATCGCGTCTTTGTCGAAGGCGTGATCCTCGGGATCAACAGCTTCGATCAATGGGGCGTGGAACTGGGCAAGGAACTCGCGCTGCAGGTAGCGCCGCTTCTGGACGGTGTCGCATCGCCCGGCCATGACCCATCGACCGAACATCTCGCGGCACTGATCCGAGAGTTGCGCGGCTGACCCATCGCGGTCATCACCGTTTTCCAAATACCCATTCGCCGCCGGTGCCACGGGCCCGGCGGCGATCGCATTTCCGCAATGCCCGCCACCGCCGAGCATCGGAAAATAACAAAGGCGGCGGAATGGCTTCCGCCGCCTTCCTCATCCAGTTTCCGGCCTTACTCGGCAGGTGCCTTCGGGGCGTCGGGGGCACCTTCAGCGGGCAGAAGATCGAAGACCGCGGTGACCTGCGCGCTGACTTCAAGCTCACCCGCGGCGATCGGGACCGAGGAATCCGCCTTGGCCTCGGCGCGCATCGCCATCAGCGGGCGTGGTCCTTCGGGGATGGCCGCGTCGGACAGCATGCGGATCTGGCCAAGCCGCATCCCGGCCGCCTCGGCCATCAATTCGGCGCGGCGGCGGGCATCGACCACGGCATCGGCACGGGCCTTGTCCTCGGCCTCTGCCATGTCCTCACGGGCGAAGCTGATCCCGCTGATCTCGTTCGCACCGGTCGAAACCAGCCGGTCCAGCACTGCGCCAAGGCCGTCAAGATCCCGGACGCGGACATTCACGGTGTTCTGCGCGACATAGCCCACCATCTTCGGCGGCTGGTTGTTGTCATAGACCATCTTCGGCGACAGGCTCAGCCCGGCGGTCTGGATGTCGCGCGCCTCGACGCCCTCGGCGGTCAGCGCGTCGATCACGGCCTTCTGGCGGCTGGAGTTCTGGGTCATCGCCTCTTCAGCGGTTGCGGCCTCGGTGCTGACACCCAGGGTGATCAGCGCAAGATCCGGGGCCGCGCTCGATCGTCCTTGCCCGGTGACGGTCAGCTTGGCGGCGTGATGCGGCATCTTGTGGCCCATCCCGGCCGACGGCGCATCGTTCGGGCCGGGCGCGGGGGACTGCGCCATGGCAGGCGCGGCCAGCAGCGCCGCAAGCGAGACAGCCGTCAGGAACGGTCGGAAAGGGGTCATCTCTGGTTCTCCTAGGTGCGGTCGGGCGTCCCGGCCGCAGGTGTTGCAGTCGAAACGGTCTAACGCGAAACCATCGCTTCCGATCCCTCACAAAAGGGTGTTCCGCTTTTCACGCGGCGTGATCTGAGGTAGTTCATGCATACAATTTGAAGTCGCGCCGCGGCGCCCGGATCTGCAAGGCAAAGCCGATAGATGTCGCTTGATTCCGTTACCGAATACGCCCTGACTTTCAGCGGGGACGCCGTGCACCTGCAGAAGCGTGACCCTTTCACGCCGTCGCGACCGCATGAGCGCAAGCCTGCATGGCGTCATCTCGGCTCGGTAGATTTCGACGAACCCGATTTTCACGACATGCTGACCGAATTGCGGACGATGGCGACGGGCGAAGGGGCAGAGGTTCCGTTGGCGGTGACGCTGGTGATCCCAGACGACCAGATCCTTTACACGACCCTGACCATCGCGCCTTCGGGCGACCGCGAAAGGGCGGTGGCAAAATCGCTGGACGGGCTGACCCCCTATCCCATCGACGAGCTTTCCTTCGACTGGGAGGGCGAGGGGGACAGCGTGCGCGTCGCCGCGGTTGCGCGCCAGACCCTGCGCGAGGCGCTGGAGTTCGCCCGTGAATACGGGTTCGAGGGGCAGCGCTTCTCGGCCGATCCCGAGCATGACCAGTTCGTTGGCGAGCCCGATTTCGCCCTGGCCGCGCCCGGGCGCCAGCGCCCCGTCATCGACCCTGCGCAGGCGGGCGTGACCGCTGCCGCGCTGATGTTTTCGGACGATGTCGAGGTGGCAAAGGACGACCCGGCTCAGGATGACTTCGTGCCGCAAGCGGCCGAAGACGCCCCAGACGAGGCGTTGCAGGACGCTGCGCAAGCGGCCGGGGATGCACCCCTGGCCGAAGCCGCGGATGACCTTGACACAGTGCCGCCGGACAGCCCCGCCGAGGACGAGGAACCGGCCGGGCACCTCTCGGGGACCGCGACCGACGCCGGCTCGGTGGCGGAAACCAGTTTCCAGCCTTTGCCATCCCTTGCCGAAAGGGACGAGCAGGATCCCGATACGGCTTTCGAAGATGCCGAACGGCCTGACATGTCCCCCGAGGCGGCCGCGATCCTGCGCCATCCGCCCCAATCCGAGGCGGCCCCGGCTGATCCGCTGAATCCGCGCGCCCGCGCCGTACACCAGCGCGCTGCCGAGGCGCGGCAGAACCGCGTTCCCGGCGCGGCGCCATCGGCCCCCGTTCGTCCGGCTTCGGCCCGGACCTCCATGCGTCGTCATTCCGGCCTGTTCGTGATGCTTGCCGTGCTGGTGGTCGGGCTGGCGATTGCCTGGGCCTTCCTTGTGCAGGACAAACCTGTCGCACAGGTCGCCCCGGATCCCACCCCGGTGCAGGTCGCTGCCGTCGATCTGCCCGCGGCGGATGCGCGCGTGGTCGAGGATCCGAACGCAGCCGATCCAACGACAGAAGATCCGGTCGAAGAATATCAGGCCAGCGACGAGGCCGTCACGGACCCCGCCGTCGCTGACCCCGCGGCCCAGGCGCTTTCCGCCGAAGATCCCGCGGCCGAGATGACCACGGATCTGCCCGCAGCTCCGGCCACTTTGCGCGAAGATACCGCCGCCGCTTCCGTCACTGCGGACAGCACCGTGACCGAAGCAGAGGCGCTGCCGCCGCTGATGCTGCACGAAATGAGCGATAGGGATGCGCGCCGCGTTGTCGTGGCCGCTGCCGCGGTGGCCGCCGCCGTGGTGCCGCCGCCTGCTGCAGTACCTGCCGAAACCGCCGCCGCCGTCTCTGAGCCTGTTCCCCCGGTGGCGGGCACTCCTTCCGCTCCCACGCCCGAAGCCGCGACCGCTCAACCCGCCCCGGCCAAGCCGGCGGCGACGGTTCCAGCCGTGAAACCTGCGGCGGTCCAGCCGCCTGCGTCCAGCCAGACCCGCAGCGCGGCGCCAGCCCCGACCCGCAGCACGGTCGGGACTGAACGCCCGGCCAGCGCGAACCGCAAGGTCGCCGCGCCCGCGCCTGCGCAGGCTGCATCGGAAGTGGACGCACCTGCTGCCGCCAAACCGCAGCTGAGCAGCTCGGCCCGCCCGCAGCTTTCCCCGCGCCGCAGCACCCCCCAGACCTCGACGCCGCGGATGGACACGGCGCCGCGCGTGCCATCGGATCCGCTGCCATATGCGGCCAGCCAGAAATCGACGCGGCCCACGGCCAGCGCCCGTCCGCCCGCGCGCAGTTCCGCGCCCGCGCATACCCGCGAGAAGGTGTCCAGCGCCGCGGATACGCACGAGATCCCGGTGACGGCTCCGACCCACAGGGCGCGGCCGCCGCAGCGCCCCGAAGGCTCGGCGCCAGAGATCATCCAGCCGGAAACGGATGCCCAGCTTCTGGACGACGCGGACCGGCTTCAGCTTGATGCGCTGGTGCAGGATCTGCGCCACCACGGGCTGGCCCTGCCGCAGCCGACTGTGACCCGTCCCGCCGTCCGGCTGGCCGAGGCGCGCCCGCTGCGCAAGCCGAAGGACGCGAAGACCGTCACGGATGCGGTTTCGCCCTCGGCCGTCGAGGATGCCCTGCGCTCGGCCACGGCCGCCCCGCCAGAGCGTCCGGCCAAGGCCGCAACAAAGGCATCGGGCAAAACCGCCAAGGCAGCAGACCCCGCGCCTGACCAGACCACGGCGGCTGCGCCAGCTTCGCTGCGCGGCTCGATGCGTCCGGCGGCCCGGCCGGGCGGCACTCACCGCATTTCGGAAGAGGCAGTCGAAAAGGCGATTGCGGCAGCGGTCGATGCCTCGCCCGCTATCCCGAACGCGATGAAGCTGTCAGCGCTGAACTCTTCGCCCTTGCCGCCCCGGCGGACCGAGGATGGGCCGGCGCGCGCCGCCGATGACGACAAGCCGGATACGCCCGCTGCTGCGGGTGCCGGTGCCGCTGCGGTCGCCGCCGCAGCCGCCCCCGGCCCCGACGAGGCCGAGCTGGCCGCCCGCCGTGCGCTGGATGAGCAGTTGCAATCCCAGGCCGAGGCGCGCATCCGCGCCCGCGCCCAGGCCGATGCCGCCGCCGAGGCGCAGGCCCGCGCCCAGGCCGAGGCTCGTGCCCGTGCTCAAGCCGCCGCCGAAGAGCGCACGGCCCGCGCCCGCCAGCAGCAATACAAGCCGCCAGAGGTCGATGACGAACCCGAAATCGCCAGCAATGCCGCGCGCGGCGGCGCGACGACGGCCAGTGTCGCCAAGGCGGCAACGCAGTCGCGCGCGCTGGACACCGGCCGGACCACGATCATCGGCATCATTGGCGCGGGCAATGCCAGCCGCGCGCTGATCCGTCTGCGCAATGGCAAGGTCGTGACCGTCCGGCTGGGCGACAAGATCGACGGCGGCACCATCAACTCGATCGGCGATGGCCGCCTTACCTATGTCAAGGCCGGTCGGGTCCGCGAACTCAGGATGCTGGACGGGCGATAGATGGAAGCCCTGCTGCCGGTTGCGACGCTTTACCTGCTGACGATGGTCGTTGCCGTGCCGTTGTCGGCGCGGCTGGGGTTGGGATCGGTCCTTGGCTATCTGGTCTCGGGCATCCTGATCGGGCCGGTCCTGGGCCTTGCCGGAAGCGAGGGCGAGCGCGCCGACCTGCAGCATTTTGCGGAATTCGGCGTCGTCATGATGCTGTTCCTGATCGGGCTGGAACTGGATCCCCGCACCCTTTGGCAGATGCGGCACAAGCTGCTGGGGCTTGCCGGGATGCAGATCCTGGGAACGGTTGCGTTGCTGGCGCTGGCGGCGCTTGCGCTTGGGCAAAGCTGGCAGGTTGCGCTGGCGATCGGCATGATCCTGTCCCTGAGTTCGACCGCCATCGTCCTGCAGACCCTGTCCGAGAAGTCGCTGATGCAGACGGCGGGCGGGCGCAGCGCCTTTGCGGTCCTGCTGACGCAGGATATCGCCGTCATCCCCATGATCGCAGTTCTGCCGCTACTGGCGACCCGCGCCGTGCCCGGCGCGACCGAAGAGGGGGCGGCCAACCTGCTCAACAACCTGCCGGGCTGGGCGCTGGCCCCCGTCACGCTGGGTGCCGTCGCCGCCGTCATCGCGATCGGGCAATATCTTGTCCGCCCTGCATTCCGCTATGTGAACGCCTCGCGCATCGGTGAACTGGATACCGCGCTGGCGTTGCTGATCGTCGTCGGCATCGCCTCGCTGATGGAGATGGTGGGCCTTTCCCCTGCGCTTGGCACCTTCCTTGCCGGGGTGGTGCTGGCCGGGTCCGAGTTCCGCCACGACCTTGAAGGCCAGATCGCGCCCTTCAAGGGGCTGTTGCTGGGGCTTTTCTTCATCACGGTTGGTGCAGGGATGAATTTCGACATCCTGTTCGACCGACCGGTTGTCGTTCTGGGGGCCACCGTCACCCTGATCGCGGTGAAGTCGCTGGTGCTTTATGCCACTGCGCGCACCACCGGGCTGGGAGGGCGGGACCGCACGCTGTTCACCCTGTCGCTGGCGCAGGCGGGTGAATTCGCCTTCGTGCTGATCGCCTTTGCCGTTTCGCTGGCGATCTTTCCACGACCGCTGGCACAGACCCTGCTGCTGGTCGTCGCGCTGTCGATGCTGGCGACGCCGCTGCTGTTCATGCTGTCGGACTACATCTCGCGCCGCATCGCCGAGGAACGCGCGTCGGACCCGCCCGACGTGATCGAGGAACAGCAGCCCATCATCATCGCGGGGATCGGCCGCTTCGGCCAGGTGGTGAACCGGCTTGTCACCATGTCGGGCTTCCCCACCATCGTTCTGGACCATGACCTTGAGGTGATCCAGGTCATGCGCCGCTTCGGCTTCAAGGGCTATTACGGCGACCCGACCCGGCCCGAGATCCTGCGCGCGGCGGGCATCGACAAGGCCCGGATCCTGGTCGCGGCCCTGGACGACCCCGAGGCGAACCTGCGCCTGATCCATCATGCGCGCGAGATCCGGCCGGATCTCGTCATCATCGCGCGGGCTTATGACAGGGTGAACGTCTTCCAGCTTTACGGCGCCAAGGTCGACCATATCGTGCGCGAGACCTTCGACAGCTCGCTGCGCGCCGGGCGCTATGTGCTGGAACGCGCGGGCCTGTCGGAATACGAGGCTGCCGAGCTTGAGCGGATCTATTACCAGATGGACCGCGCCGGGCTGCGTCAGCTGGCCGAGGTCTGGAAGCCCGGCGTTGCTCTGGCCTCGAACGCCGAATATATCGAGCGCAGCCGCGAGTTGAACCGCCAGCTTGAATCGGCCCTGGTCGAGCGGTTTTCCCAGGGTCCAAGCGCCGGCCCCATCTCGGTGAACGAAGACGACCTGCCGAACTATGCGGCGCGGGGCCGCCCCGGCGGACGCTGACCCGGCCGCGACACTTGCGAGCCGCGCCCCGAGGGCCTAGAACGTCCCGCAAAATGCCAAGGGAAACGCCATGCTCGACCATCTGACCTATACCGCGCCGGAACCCAAAGTCATCCAGGGCGCGAAACAGGACTGGGAACTGGTCATCGGGCTTGAGGTCCATGCCCAGGTCGCCTCGAACGCCAAGCTGTTTTCCGGCGCCTCGACGGGCTTTGGTGCCGAACCGAACAGCCATGTCGCCTTCGTCGATGCGGCGATGCCGGGGATGCTGCCGGTCATCAACGAATTCTGCGTGGCCCAGGCGGTCAAGACCGGCCTTGGCCTGAAGGCCGGGATCAACCTGCGCTCGGCCTTCGATCGCAAGAACTATTTCTACCCGGACCTGCCCCAGGGCTATCAGATCAGCCAGCTCTACCACCCGATCGTGGGCGAGGGCGAGGTGATCGTGGACATGGCCCCCGGCGTCGCCCGCCGCGTCCGCATTGAACGCATCCATCTGGAACAGGATGCCGGCAAGTCGATCCACGACATGGACCCGAACATGTCCTTCGTCGACCTGAACCGCACTGGCGTCGCGCTGATGGAGATCGTCAGCCGCCCCGACATTCGCGGCCCCGAGGAGGCTGCCGCCTATGTCGCCAAGATCCGCCAGATCATGCGCTATCTGGGCACCTGCGACGGCAACATGCAGAACGGCAACCTGCGCGCCGACGTGAACGTTTCGGTCTGCGCGCCGGGCGCCTACGAGCGTTATCAGGAAACCCAGGATTTCAGCCATCTGGGCACCCGCTGCGAGATCAAGAACATGAACTCGCTGCGCTTCATCCAGGCTGCCATCGAATACGAGGCCCGGCGCCAGATTGCCATCATCGAGGATGGCGGCACGATCGTGCAGGAAACCCGTCTTTACGACCCCGACAAGGGCGAGACGCGCTCGATGCGGTCGAAAGAAGAAGCCCACGACTATCGCTATTTCCCCGATCCCGACCTGCTGCCGCTTGAAATCGAGCAGGCCTGGGTCGACGGCATCGCCGCGGAAATGCCCGAACTGCCGGATGAAAAGAAGGCGCGCTTCGTCAACGATCTTGGCCTGTCGGAATATGATGCCGGCGTGCTGACGGCCGAGGTCGAGAACGCCAATTACTTCGAGGCGGTGGCCACCGGTCGCGATGGCAAGTTGGCGGCGAACTGGGTCATCAACGAACTGTTCGGCCGCCTGAACAAGGAAGGGCTCAGCGTCGAGACCTCGCCCGTTTCGGCCCGTCAGCTTGGCGGCGTGATCGACCTGATCGCCAAGGGCGACATCTCGGGCAAGATCGCCAAGGACCTGTTCGAGATCCTGTGGACCGAAGGCGGCGAGCCGGCCCAGATCGTGGAATCGCGCGGCATGAAACAGGTCACCGACCTCGGCGCGATCGAGGCCGCGGTGGACGAGATCATTGCCGCGAACCCGGCCCAGGTCGAAAAGGCCAAGGCGAATCCCAAGCTTGCGGGCTGGTTCGTCGGACAGGTGCTGAAGGCCACGGGCGGCAAGGCGAACCCGGCCGCGGTGAACGAACTGGTGGCGAAGAAACTGGGCCAGTAAACGCCCGCTGACCCGTTACCGCGGAAAGCCGCCCCAATGCAGCGCAGGGGGCGGCTTTTGCTTGCCCGACCGTGCCGCCCCGCGGACGTTATCATGGGCGCGGCCCGCGCGATGTTCCGTTGCAAGCCCCGCAAAACTCCGGAGGTTTCGCCAATGCTCCCGAACTTGTGCAGGCGCCGGGATATCCCGCCTCGGCGTGCCCCGCTTCCATTGGCGGCGCATCTCGCCTAACCTCTGCGCCAAAGGAAAGGCAGTCGCATGAGCAGCTACGAATATACCGTCATCCCCGCACCCGCCCGCGGCGAAAAGACCAAGGGCGCGAAGGCCGGGATCGAACGTTTCGCCGCCACGCTCGGCGAGGTCCTGAACGAGATGGCGCGCGACGGCTGGGAATATGTCCGCGCCGAGGTTCTCCCGGCCGAGGAACGCTCGGGCCTGACCAGCCGCACGACCATCTATCACAACCTGCTGGTCTTCCGCCGCTCGACCGCGCCAGAGCCGCTGCGCGAGCCGGTTCCGACCGCCGCGACCCTCCAGCAACCGGCCCCGGTCGCCCCGGCTCCAGCCGCTCCGGCCCCGGTCGCGGCTCCCGCGCCGCAGGCCGCGCCAGCGCCCGTTCCGCCGGAGCCCCTGCAATCCCATGTCGATCTTCCGGCCGATACGCCGATCCGCGCGCCCTTCAGCCAGCCGATGCGGGCCGCAAGTCAGCGTGCGGCGCAGGTCCGCATGGCCGAACCGCCCCTGACCGCGCCGGAAGCCCCGGCCCCGGTCACGCCGCGTCTGGGACCGGCCAGCCGCTGACCGCTTCGCCGCTTCTCAAATACCCAGGGCCGAGGGGCAGGGCCGCTTCCTGACCCTACCAGTGTGGCGGTCGCTGGTCGGCCAGCGGGATGGTCCCGCCTTCGGCCTCGCGCTCGGCCTCGCGTTCCATCAGCAGGTCCAGACGCCTCAGCAGGCGGGCGATTTCGCCCTCCTGACGGGCGACGATGCCCGAAAGGTCGTCGGTGATGCGCGTCAGATGCGCGACAGCCTCTTCAAGCCGCTCGGTTCTCTCCAGCGCCTGCTTGTCCATGCATCCTCCATCCGTTAGACCCCCGCATGGAAAAGCCCGAGGCATACCATGGCGAAAGATCAGAAAAAACAGCCCCGACCCAAGGCAGAGACGCCCAAGGGGTTCCGTGACTATTTCGGCGCGGACGTGACCGAGCGCAAGCAGATGCTGGACCGCATCGCCGAAATCTATCATCGCCACGGTTTCGAACCGCTGGAGACCAGCGCCGTCGAGACGGTCGAGGCGCTGGGAAAATTCCTGCCCGACGTGGATCGACCCAATGCCGGCGTCTTTGCCTGGCAAGAGGCCGAGGTTCCGGGGGGCGGGGCAGGGGACTGGCTTGCGTTGCGCTATGATCTGACCGCGCCCCTGGCGCGCGTCGCGGCGCAGTTCCGCAACGATCTGCCATCTCCGTATCGCCGCTATGCGATGGGTCCGGTCTGGCGCAATGAAAAACCCGGTCCCGGTCGCTTCCGCCAGTTCTATCAATGCGACGCCGATACTGTCGGCAGTGCTTCGGTCGCGGCGGATGCGGAAATCTGCGGGATGCTGGCCGCGGCGCTGGAACATGCCGGGATCCAGCGCGGCGATTACCTGATCCGCATCAACAACCGCAAGGTTCTGAACGGCATCCTTGAGGCGATGGGCGTCGAGGCGGGCAAACCCGCCGACGACGTGCTGCGCACCATCGACAAGTTCGACAAGGTGGGCGAGGCAGGCGTGCGTCAGCTTCTGACCACCGGCCGCAAGGACGAATCCGGGGCCGAGATCGAGGGCGTGGGACTGCGTCCCGAACAGGCCGATCCGGTCATCGCCTTCCTGACCTCGAAAGGCGCTGACAATGCGGCGACGCTGGACAACCTGCGCGCGGCCGTGGGCGGCTCGGAAGCCGGCGCCGAGGGTGTCGAGGAACTGGCCCAGATTTCCGACATGCTGGCCGCAATGGGCGTGGGCGAGGATCGGGCGATCATCGACCCCTCGATCGTGCGCGGGCTGGGCTATTACACCGGCCCGGTGTTCGAGGCCGAGCTGACCTTCGAGATCCTGGACGAAAAGGGTCGCAAACGCCAATTCGGCAGCGTTGCCGGGGGCGGGCGCTATGACGGCCTGGTCGAGCGGTTCACCGGCCAGAAGGTTCCGGCAACCGGCGTCTCGATCGGTGTCGACCGCCTGCTGGCCGCCTTGCGTGCCAAGGGCCTGATGGGGGGCGAGGACGAGGGTCCGGTGGTCGTTACCGTCATGGACCGCGACCGCATGGCCGATTACTATGCGATGGCCTCGGAGCTGCGCGCGGCGGGCATCCGGGCCGAGGTCTATCTGGGCAATCCCAAGAACTTCGGCAACCAGCTCAAATATGCGGACAAGCGCAACTCTCCGGTCGCGATCATCCAGGGCGGGGACGAGGCGGCGCGTGGCGTGATTCAGGTCAAGGATCTGATCCTGGGCGCAAAGATCGCGGCAGAGGCCAGTCACGAGGAATGGAAGGCTCAGCCCGCCCAGACCGAAGTCCCGCGCACAGATCTTGTCGCGGAAGTGCGGCGCATCCTGGGATGACCAAGCGCGCGAAACAGGCCATTGGCCAGAAGATCCTGGCGGCCTTCCGCGCCGCCGGGGCCGAGGAAGTCGCCCCCGACATCCTGCTGCCTGCCGAAACGCTGCTGGAGCTTTACGGCGAGGACATCCGCGCCCGCGCCTATGTCACGCAGGACCCGATCCGCGGCGAAATGATGCTGCGCCCCGATTTCACCGTGCCGGTTGTGCAGATGCACATGGAAAACGGCGCGGAACCGGCGCGATACTGCTATCTGGGCGAGGTCTTCCGCAAACAGGACCACGGCGAGCTACCGCCGGAACATCCGCGTGACAACGAATACCTGCAGGCCGGCTTCGAGCTTTTTGCCCGCGACCCAGGGGCGGATGCCGAGGTCTTTGCGCTGTTCCACGGCATCCTTGCTCCGCTGGGCCTGCAGGCGACGATGGGCGACATGGACCTGCTGATGGACGCGGTCCGCGCCCTGCCGCTGTCGGGCGCACGCCGCGCCGCGCTGCTGCATCATATCTGGCGGCCGAAGCGTTTCGCCCGCCTTCTTGCCCGGTTTTCCGCCGAAACTTCACCCCGCAACTTTGCTGAAGCGCCCACGGTCTGGACCGGCCTGCGGTCTCCGGACGAGATGCAGGCCCGCATCGACAGGCTGCAGGCCGATGCGGCCGAGACGCCGCTGTCGCCGCAATGGGTCGACCGGCTGGGACGGTTGTTCGCCGTTCAGGCCCCAGCGCCCCGCGCGCTTCAGCAATTGCGCCAGCTTGTGCAGGAAATCCCCGACATTGCCGAGGCCGTGGACCGGCTGGAACGCAATCTGGCCGACCTGTCGCGCCGCGGGATCGATATCGAACGAATCCATTTCGATGCAAGCCACGGTCGGCACACGATGGAATATTACGACGGCATGACCTTCAGCTTTGCCGCGGCCGGTCATGCGGACTGGCCGCCCGTCGCGACCGGCGGGCGCTATGACGCGCTTGCTGCGGTGCTTGGGCAAGCGCAAGGACGCTCGATCCCGGCGGTCGGCGGCATCATCCGTCCCGGCCTTGTCTTCGAACTCGGGGGGCTGGCATGATCCGGCTGGGCGTGCCGTCCAAGGGGCGGCTGATGGAGCAGACCTTCGACTGGTTCGCCGAACGTGGCGTACGCCTGTCGCGGGCCGGGTCAGAACGCGAATACGCCGGTCGGGTCGAGGGCGCCGAGAATGTCGCTCTGGTCCTGCTGTCCGCTGGCGAGATCCCGCGCGAGCTTAAGTCCGGGCGTATCCATTTGGGCGTGACCGGCACCGACCTGATCCGCGAGAAGCTGGCCGGATGGCGCAGCCATGTCGAAGAGCTTGCGCCCATGGGGTTTGGCCATGCCGACCTGATCCTGGCGGTACCGGCCTGCTGGGCCGATTGTGACGACCTAGACGACCTGGCGACAATCACGCGCGACTTCCGCGCCGAGCACGGCTTCCGCCTGCGCATCGCGACCAAGTATCACCGCCTTGTCAGGGCCTGGCTATCGGAGCACGAGGTCGCCGATTACCAGCTTGTCGACAGCCAGGGCGCAACCGAAGGCACGGTGGCGAACCTGACAGCCGAGGCCATCGCCGACATCACCTCGTCAGGCGAGACGCTGCGTGCGAACCATCTGAAGATCATCGGGGGCGAACCCATCCTGCGATCACAGGCGACGCTGCTGCGCTCGGTCGCGGCAGGGGACGAGGCCTGCGTGCGGGAATTCGCCCGCCGTCTGGGTCTTTAGAAACCCGCTGCCCTTTCAGGGCGTTGGGTCGCGATAGTTAGGGGAGAAATGATGATGCGCCTGCCCATCCTGCTGGTTGCCACCCTTGCCGCGACGCCTGCACTGGCTTCGTCCGAAGAAGCCTGGACCGAGTTCCGAGCCGAAGTCGAAAAGGCCTGCACCGCGCTGGCCCCGACCGAGGGAGAGACCGCGATGGAGGTCAATCCCTTCGGTTCGGAAAGCTATGGCGCCGCGCTGCTGATCACCACTCTGGCCGATGGCGGGGCCGATCGCTATGTCTGCATTTATGACAAACAGACGAAGAAGGCCGAACTGACCGCGCCCTTCACCCCACCACAGGACGTGTCCATGCCCGCGACCGAGGATGACGGCAGCACCGCGTCGGAGGAGACGACCAAGACGGAATCCCATCTGGTCAAACCCTGATCGCAGTGCAGGTGTCGGCGTTGCAGTGGGTATTTGAAAAACGGTGAAGGGCCGGGCCTAGTCGCCCAGCCCGACAAGCGCACGGGCGAAGTCGCGTGCATCGAAGGCGTCTAGGTCGTCGATCTGTTCGCCGACGCCGATCGCATGGATCGGCAGCCCGAAGCGATCGGCCAGCGCGACCAGCACCCCGCCGCGCGCGGTTCCGTCCAGCTTGGTCATCACCAGGCCCGAGACATCTGCCAATTTCTGGAAGGTCTCGACCTGGCTCAGCGCGTTCTGGCCGGTGGTCGCATCCAGCACGAGAAGGGTGTTATGGGGCGCAGTTTCATCCTTCTTGCGGATGACGCGGACGATCTTGGCCAGTTCCTCCATCAGGTCCTGACGATTCTGCAGGCGGCCTGCAGTGTCGATCATCAGCAGGTCCGCGCCTTCTGCCTCGGCGCGCGTCATTGCGTCAAAGGCCAGGCTTGCGGGATCGGAGCCCTCGGGCGCGGTCATGACCGGAACCCCGGCGCGCTTTCCCCAGACCTGCAATTGTTCGACCGCGGCGGCGCGGAAGGTGTCGCCGGCGGCGATCACCACATTCTTGCCCGCCGCCTTGAACTGGCTGGCAAGCTTGCCGATGGTGGTGGTCTTGCCAGAGCCATTGACGCCGACGACCAGCACGACCTGCGGGCGCTTGGGATAGATGGGCAACGGGCGGGCCACGGGGGTCATGATCCTGGTGATCTCGGCCGCCAGCAGTTCCTTAAGCTCGGTCGACGAGATGCGCCGACCCATCCGGCCCTCGGCGATATTGGCGGTGACGCGCAGGGATGTCTCGACACCCATGTCGGCCTGGATCAGCATCTCTTCGAGATCCTCCAGCATGGCGTCGTCCAGCTCGCGCCGCGGCTCGTCCGCGTCGCTGCGACCGAACAGCCGGCCCAACATTCCCGGGCGTGCGGCCTCGGGTGTCGTTGCTTGCGCAGGTGCTGGCGTCGGGGCAACAGGCGCTGCTGGGGCAGGGCTGGGAGTGTCGGCGACCGGCGTTGGGGGCGCAGGTTCCGGCGTCGGCGCCACGTCCTGTGCACTGCCGCCCTCGGCGACGATATCGTCCAGTCCCTCGCCGATCTTCGACGAGGACCGCGTCAGCCGGTCGCGCAGCTTCGAGAAAAACGACATGCACCCATCCTTCATTCTTTGGCGCAGAACCTAGGGCTTATCGGACCAAAGGAAAAGGGCGCCCGGCGGACGCCCCTTCTGCTTCATCGTTTGGGAAATACCCCGAGGTGTGGGGCAGAGCCCCACCGGCGACGGATCAGGCCTTGCCCAGATAGATGTCGACCAGCTTGCCCAGCATCTCCAGCGCGTCTGCGCGCGAGCGCTGGAAGCTGTTGCGACCGATGATTGAGCCGTTGCCGCCACCGTCGCGGATCGCGCGGGCGTCGTCAAAGACCGCGTCCGCGCCTTTTGCAGCGCCGCCCGAAAAGACGACGATGCGGCGGCCGTTGAAGCTGGCCTGCATGCAGTGCTCGACGCGCTTGGCTTGGGTCGCGATGTCGATTTCCTTCGCCTCGTAGACCTTTTTCGCCTCGGGCAGCATCAGGTGGTCGGTCGACAGCTTGATCTTGATGATATGCGCGCCGATCAGGGCCGCGATCTGGGCGGCATAGGCCGCGATGTCGATCGCGGTTTCGCCGTCCTTGGTGATCGCCTCGCCACGCGGATAGGACCAGATGACGGTCGCGACGCCCTTGGCGGCGGCTTCCTTGCGCATCTCGACGATCTCTTCGAACATGTCGAGCGCCATGTCCGAACCCGGATAGATGGTGAACCCGATGGCGGCGCAACCCAGACGCAGCGCGTCATCGACCGAGGCGGTGATCGCCTGGTTCTTGCCGGCGGTGTCCGACATCAGCGAGTTGGCCGAGTTCACCTTGAGGATGGTCGGGATCTGGCCGGCAAAGGTGTCCGCACCCGCCTCGATCATGCCCAGCGGCGCCGCATAGGCGTTCAGCCCCGCGTCGATCGCCAGCTGGTAGTGGTAATGGGGGTCGTAGCCCGCCGGATTCGGAGCGAAGCTGCGCGCGGGGCCATGCTCGAAGCCTTGGTCCACGGGCAGGATGATCATCTTGCCGGTACCCGCAAGCTTGCCGGTCATCAGCATGCGGGCCAGTTGGGCCTTCACGCCGGGGGTTTCGCCTTCGTAATTGGCGAGGATCTTGCGGACAGTATCGGTCATCTGCATCTGAAACTCCAATCCAGTTTGGCCGTCACTTAGCAAACCCACCGCCAAGGGCAATTCGGGTTGCGCTAACAGGCGCCTGACTTTTCAGTGGTTAAGCGGATAAGTTTACAGTTCGGTGAAATTCTGCCGACTGGCAAGGCATGAGCGGAACCGGCGCCGCCGGAAGGACGTTCCCGTCAATGGCTTGGAGATGGGATAGATGATCCACGGCCAATGAAGACCCCGACAGCATTCCCGAACAGTTCCGGCACAATATGGCAACCGCCCCCGCGACCGAGGGGGCGCGTCCAGCACGGGCACACCCGCCCCGCGTACTGCCGCCACGGGCACTCCCGCGATGAACTAGAAGCCGAAACGAAAAAGGGGGCCGCAAGGCCCCCTCTGTCCGTCGGGACCCATGCGTCAGCGCTTTTGCAGCGCCAGGACGCCGGGCAGATCCTTGCCTTCCATCCATTCCAGGAAGGCCCCGCCCGCAGTCGAAATGAAGGTGAAATCGCCCGAGACCCCGGCCTTGTTCAGTGCGGCCACGGTATCGCCCCCGCCCGCGACCGAGATCAGCTTGCCTTCGCGGGTCAGGCGCGCGGCCTCTTGCGCGGCAGCATTGGTCGCGGCGTCGAAGGGCGCGATCTCGAATGCGCCCAGCGGGCCATTCCAGATCAGGGTGCGGGACTGGGCAAAGACCTCGCGGATCTTCGCAACCGTCGCGGGACCCGCGTCCAGGATCATCGCATCCTCGGGGCAGGCATTTGCGGCCACGGTGGCGTTGTCGGCCCCTGCCTTGAACTCGCGCGCGACGACGACATCGACCGGCAGGTGGATGGTGCAGCCCGCGCCCTTGGCCTTTTCAATGATCTCGCGCGCGGTTCCCGCCATGTCGCGTTCGGCCAGCGACTTGCCGACCTCGATGCCCTGCGCGACCAGGAAGGTGTTGGCCATGCCGCCGCCGATGATCAGGTGATCGACTTTCTCGATCAGGTTGCCCAGCAGGTCCAGCTTGGTCGAGACCTTGGCCCCGCCGACCACCGCCACCACCGGACGCTGGGGGCTGCCCAGGGCCGCATCCAGCGCCTTCAGCTCTGCCTCCATCAGGCGGCCCGCGGCGGCGGGCAGCAGGCGCGCGATGCCTTCGGTCGAGGCATGGGCGCGATGCGCGGCCGAAAACGCGTCGTTCACATAGACCTGGCCCAGGGCCGCGATCGAGGCGGCAAAGGTCGCGTCATTCGTTTCTTCACCGGGATAGAAGCGGGTGTTTTCAAGCAGCAGGACATCGCCCCGCTTCAGGTCGGCAACCGCGCGCTTTGCCGGTCCGCCGATGGCCTCGTCCGAGAATTTCACATGCTGCCCCAGCGCCTTTTCCAGCGCGGGCACTACGATCTTCAGGCTCATGCTATCGACGCGCTGGCCCTTGGGGCGGTCGAAATGCGCCAGCAGTACGGGAATGCCGCCCTTGGCCTGGATGTCCTTGACGGTTTCGACGATCTTCTCGATCCGCGTCGCGTCGGTAACCTGTCCATTTTCGACCGGAACGTTCACGTCCACGCGAGTGAGCACAACCTTGCCGTCAAGGTCGAGATCGTCGATCGTGTTGAAATCCGTCATTTCATGTCCCTTTCTTGTGCCGTTCACGCCGCCGAGCGGGTTGTCACGCAACTTGATATTTTCGTCAACCTGCACCGGCGACGAACCGCTCGGCAATGGCGGCGTTGTGCGTGCGACACGAAATGCTTATTCCTGTTGCCCGAGCCATCAGAAGGAGACCCCCCATGGCCGAGATCAAGGATCCGGAAAACACGGTCATCATCGAGCTGAAGGACGGCCCGGTGGTGATCGAGCTGCTGCCCGACGTCGCCCCGAAGCATGTCGAGCGCATGAAGGAACTGGCCCGTGCCGGGAAATACGACAATGTCGCCTTCCATCGCGTGATCGAGGGCTTCATGGCCCAGACCGGCGACGTGGAACACGCGAATATGGAAAACAACTACAATCCCGGCCGCGCGGGCACGGGTGGTTCGGACCTGCCGGACCTGCCGGCGGAATTTTCGCGCCTGCCGCATGACCGCGGCACGTTGGGCGCGGCGCGCTCGATGAACCCGAACTCGGCCAACAGCCAGTTCTTCATCAACTTTGGCGACAACCATTTCCTGAACGGTCAATACACGGTCTATGGCCGCGTGATCTCGGGGATGGAGCATGTCGACAAGATCGTCCGCGGCGAGCCGCCGGCGTCCCCCGACCGCATGGTGTCGGTCAAGGTGGCGGCCGATGCTGAATAAGGCGCTTGTCCCGGCCCTGCTGCTGATGGCTGGCGCTGCCCATGCCGAGGGCCTGCCGGGCGTGACCGACGGGCCGGGGCCGAACCTTGTGATCGAGGTCGCCGATGCAACCGGCGCGGCCAAGGGCAAGATCGTGCTGGACCTTTACACCGACAAGGCCCCGAAACATGTCGAGCGTCTGGTGACGCTGGCCAAGGCGGGCACCTATGACGGTGTGGTTTTCCACCGCGTGATCGACGGCTTCATGGCCCAGACCGGCGATGTGGAATTCGGCAAGCATGGCGCGGATACCGCACGCGCGGGCATGGGCGGATCCTCGATGCCCGACCTGCCGGCCGAGTTCAACGATGTCAGCTTCCAGCGTGGCACCGTCGGCATGGCCCGCGCCCAGGACCCGAACAGCGCCAACAGCCAGTTCTTCATCGACCTGGCACCGGCCGAGTTCCTGGACGGGCAATACACGGTCGTCGGTCAGCTGATCGACGGCTGGGACGTGCTGAACGCGCTGAAGAAGGGCGATCCCGCCGCAAACGGCGCGGTGGCCGAGCCCGACTACATGGTCAAGGTCACGGTTCAGGAGTGATCCTGCGCCAAGCCGCGACCCAGGGCCCCGCGCAACGCGGGGCCTTTTTCATTGCGGAATCCCGGCAAGAACATGGACACGGGCGCGGCGGGATGCTTTGTCATCCGTCATGTTCACCCGCAGATCCTTGCCCTATTGGGTCACGCTTCTCATCATCCTCGCAGCCGCGGGCTGGCTTTTGTCGATCGGGCGCGAACCGATCTGCAAATGCGGATATGTGAAGCTCTGGCACGGCCAGACCATGAGTTCCGAGAATTCGCAGCACCTCACCGACTGGTACACGCCCTCGCACATCATCCACGGGCTGCTGTTCTATGCCGCCCTGTGGCTGGTGGCGCGGCGTATCAGCTTTGGCTGGCGGCTGGCCATCGCCACGCTGGTCGAGGCGAGCTGGGAGGTCATCGAGAATTCGGATGCGATCATCCAGCGCTATCGCGAGGTGACGATTTCGCTGGATTACTATGGCGACAGCGTCATCAACTCTGTCTCGGACATTCTGGCGATGGTGCTGGGGTTTTTTCTGGCCTCGCGCCTGCCGGTCTGGGTGTCGGTCGCGCTGGCGGTCGGGTTCGAGATCCTGACGACATGGCTGATCCGCGACGGGCTGACGCTGAACGTGCTGATGCTGTTCTGGCCGCTTGACGCGGTGCGCGACTGGCAGGCGGCGCTGGTCCGATAGGAAAAGGCCGGGGTTTCCCCCGGCCCTTGGCTTATCCGATCTGCACCATCCGGTGCTTCTTTTTCCCGACCGAGACTTTCAGCCCGTCCCCGATCAGCGCCGCGTCCACGGAAAGCTGCGGGTCGCTGACGGCTTCGTTGTTAAGGCGCAGGCCGCCTTCGGCAATCAGGCGCTTGGCCTCTTTCCCTGACGGCGCGATGCCGGTCTGGACCAGCAATTGAACAACCGACAGACCAGATGCCAGCGCATCGGCACTGACCCGCGCGATTTCCAGATCGCCGCCCGCGCCGCCTTGCTCGAAGACATCGCGTGCGGTCGCCTCGGCGCTGGCGGCAGCTTCGGCGCCGTGCAGCAGCGTCGTGACTTCGTTCGCGAGGATGATCTTGGCCGCGTTGATCTCGGACCCTTGCAGCTTGCCCAGACGGTCGCATTCATCGACCGGCAGATCAGTATAAAGCTTCAGGAAGCGCCCGACATCGGCATCGGTCGAATTGCGCCAGAACTGCCAGAACTCATAGGGCGACAGCATCGAACCGTTCAGCCAGACAGCACCCCCCGCGGACTTGCCCATCTTGCGCCCGTCCGAGGTGGTTAGCAGCGGCGAGGTCAGGCCGAAGATTTCCCCGTCCAGCACGCGCCGCGTCAGGTCGATCCCGTTGATGATGTTGCCCCACTGGTCGGACCCGCCCATCTGCAGCCGGCAGTCATAGCGGCGGTAGAGTTCAAGGAAGTCGTAGGCCTGCAGGATCATGTAGTTGAATTCAAGGAAGCTGAGCGATTGCTCGCGATCCAGCCGCGATTTCACCGATTCAAACGACAGCATCCGGTTGACCGAGAAATGCCGCCCGATGTCGCGCAGGAAATCAAGGTAGTTCAGGTTGTCCAGCCATTCGGCGTTGTTTAGCATCTTGGCCTTGCCATCCCCGTAATCGAGGTAGCGGGCAAAGACCTGTCCCATCCCGTCGATATTCGACTGGATCGCATCCGGGGTCAGCAGCGGGCGTTCCTCGCTGCGGAAGGAGGGGTCGCCGACCTTGGTGGTGCCGCCGCCCATCAGGGTGATCGGGCGGTTGCCGGTCTTCTGGAACCAGCGCAGCATCATGATGTTCAGCAGGTGCCCGACATGCAGGCTGGCCGCCGTGGCGTCATAACCGATATATGCCGTGACCGGTCCTTCGATCAGCGCGTCATCCAGCGACTGCAGGTCGGTGCAGTCCGCCAGATAACCGCGTTCCATCATGATATGGAGGAAGTCGGATTTGGCATGGTAGGTCATGAGCTTTTCCTTTCGAATGGCGCGGATATACCGGGCAATGAGGCAAAGGGAAAGCGATGACAGCGGGCGGAACGATTCGCGCATTGGGGATGATGTCGGGCACGTCGCTGGACGGCGTGGACGCGGCGCTGATCGAAACGGACGGCATCCGCGTCTCGGGGTTCGGGCGCAGTGCCTATCGCGCCTATTCGGGCAATGAATCCGCCATGCTTCATGCGGCGCTGGGCCAATGGCCAGGCGGGCCGGACGTTGCCGAGGCGGCGGAGCTGTCCGTTGTCGCCCATGCCGCGCTGGCCGAGGCTTTCCCCGGGGCTGAGGTGGTCGGCTATCACGGCCAGACGCTGGCGCATGATCCGCATGGGCGCGGCACCCATCAGGCCGGCGACGGCGCGGCGCTGGCCCGCAGGTTGGATCGCCCCGTCGTCTGGGATTTCCGCAGCGAGGACGTGCGCCAAGGCGGAGAGGGCGCGCCCCTTGCCCCCTTTTTCCATTGGGCCTGCGCCGAATGGGCGATGGGGCAGGGGCTCCTGCCCGCCGCCCCGGTCGCCTTCCTGAATCTTGGCGGCGTCGGCAATCTGACCTGGACAGACCCGACCGCGCCCACCCCAGAGGCAACGGGGGCCTGCATCGCCTTCGACACCGGTCCCGCCAATGCGCCGGTGAACGACCTGATGCGGCAGCGTCGTGGCATCCTGCGCGACGAAGGCGGCAACCTGGCCCTGCGGGGCCAGCCCGACGAAGACGTCATCGCGCATTTCCTGCGCCATCCGCATTTCGCGCGGCCCGCGCCGAAATCGCTGGACCGCGATGCCTTTCCCGACCTTCTGGAGAAGGTCGCGGCTTTGCCGGACGCGGACGCGGCGGCCACGCTGACCCACGCGGCGGCGGCGGCGGTCGCGGCAGGCATGGCCCTGTTGCCAGATCTTCCCGAACGGGTGCTGGTCTGCGGCGGTGGCCGGCATAACGCGGCGATGATGGCCGCGCTGTCCGCGCGCGTGCCCAGCCGCGTCGTTCCGGTCGAAGAAGCCGGACTGGACGGTGACATGCTTGAGGCGCAGGCCTTTGGTTGGCTTGCGGTGCGGGTGCTGCGCGGGCTTCCGACATCGGGGCCGGGAACGACGGGCGCGCCCGCTCCGGTCTGTGGCGGACGCATCAGCCATCCGCGCAGGCGCTAACCGACCTCCTTACCCGTGATTTTTCGCCAATACCTTGTTGCTCCTACGTTTTCGTGAACCACCTTCGCAAATTTTCAACGGAACGAAGCGCGATTTCGCGGCGTTTCCAAGCCATCAGACGGCGCTGGCCGTTTCCCGCAACGCAACCGGAAAGGACATCGTCCATGAAATCCCTTGTCATCGCCGCGACGGCGCTTGCCCTTGTTGCTCCGGCCTATGCGCAGGTCGCGCCGCCGACGCCTCCGGCCCAATCCGCCGAGCAGGCAGCCGACACCGCCAAAACCGCGGCTGAAAGCGCCGAGCAGGCTGCCGATACCGCCGCAGATCAGGCGGGCGCGGCCGCCGAGCAGGCCGCGGATGAGGCCGCCAATGCCGCAGACAATGCCGCCGATGCCGCGGCCACCGCTGCGGACGATGCCGCCAATGCCGCGCAGGGCATGGGGGATGCCGCGGCCGAGAATGCGGCCGATGCCGCAGACAGCGCCGAGGATGCCGCATCCCAGGCGGCAGATGCGGCGGCCGACGCTGCGGAGCAGACCCCGGTCACTCCGCCCGACGTGAACCCCCCGATGATCTCGGAGGCTGATCCGGGGCTTCTGGGGTCCTGGATCACCAGCCGCCGGATCTTCACCACGAACGAGCCGTCGTCGATCGAATGGAACCAGCCCGCCGAACTGGATGAGCGCCCGGCTGAATGGCAGGACATCGCCAAGGTCAATGACATCGTGCTGGATGATTCGGGGCAAGTCGTGGGCTATATCGCCGATATTGGCGGCTTCCTTGGCATCGGGGCCAAGAAGGTGCTGTTGGGCGTCGATGCGATCCACATGACCGCCGTGGGCAACGACACCTTCTTTGCGACGAACTACACCAAGGAAGAACTCAAGGCGCTGCCTGATTTTGACGAGAAGACCGTTCGCAAGTGATCTGGCCCAGCGTTCATGGGATGAAAGACAGGGGGCGCCGCACGGGCGCCCCTTTGCTTTTGTAAAGTTTTTCGGGCGGCCGCATTTTTCGTGAAAACTGCCCTTGACGCGCGCTGCCGCCGTGCGTAAACCGCCCGCACTCCAGAGGCGATCTGGAGAAAGTGTTCTGCGCGGTTGTAGCTCAGTTGGTTAGAGTACCGGCCTGTCACGCCGGGGGTCGCGGGTTCGAGCCCCGTCAACCGCGCCAACACTTTCAATATCGCCAAGATGATGCGCGGTTGTAGCTCAGTTGGTTAGAGTACCGGCCTGTCACGCCGGGGGTCGCGGGTTCGAGCCCCGTCAACCGCGCCATCTTCTCTTTTTTGATCCAGAAAATTCAATGCCTTCGGGCGCATCTGGCGGATGTTTGCGCTGTCGTGATGCTGTCGTGCAATCGGCCGCAAAGGTGGCGGGCAGTTGCCTGTCGGACCCCGTGGGACAGGTGTTAGGGCCTTTTCATCGGGACGCAATTCCCTATGCTGACCCGAGAACGAAGGGGGATGCCGATGGCGCGAGGAATAGATTACGGCGGGATGATGCATCGGGCCATGCAACGGCTGATTGCTGACGTCCTTCGGGCCGTGGCCGACGAAGGTCTACCCGGCGAACATCATTTCTTCATCACCTTCGATACCCGCGATGCGGATGTCGAAATGGCCGATTGGCTGCGCGAGCGTTATCCCGAAGAGATGACGATCGTGATCCAGCACTGGTTCGACAATCTTGACGTCAGGCCGAACGGGTTCACCATCACGCTGAACTTCGGCAATTCACCCGAACCGCTTTACATTCCCTTCGACGCGGTCCGCACCTTCGTCGATCCCTCGGTCGAATTCGGCCTGCGTTTCGAAAACCAGGATGACGATGACGAGGATGACGAGGAAGACGTCGAGGACGAAGACGATACCGACGACGACGATGACGGCGGCGATGACGCGCCCAAGGGTGGGGCCGAGGTCGTCAGTCTGGACAAGTGGCGCAAGTAAGGTCGTCATAACCCTGTCACCGGCAAACACTAGAGGCGGTCTCGGCGAATAAGCTGGAGGCCGCCTTGTCCGATCTGTCGCTGTTCCTTGGTCAGTTCCTGCGCCGCCCCTCGGAGATCCGTGCCATTGCACCCACGGGGCAGGCCGTCGCGCGCGAGATGGCGCGGCTTGTCACCCCGGACATGCAGGCGGTGGCCGAGATCGGGGCTGGAACCGGTACGATCACGCGGGCCATTCTGGCGCGCGGCCTGCCGCCCGAGCGATTGCAGCTTTACGAATTGAATGCCGCCTTTTGCGACCGTTTGCGGCAGCGCTTTCCGGGGACCGAGGTTCACAACCTGCCTGCGCAGGAAATGGTGAATGTCGGTCATGCGGGGCTGGATGCGGTGATTTCAGGTGTGCCGACCTTGCCGATGCCGGACGAGCTGCAATCGGCGATCGTCGGCGCGGCGCTTGCGATGATGAAGCCGGGCGCGCCTTTCGTGCAGATCACCTACGGTCCGGTCGCGCCCCTCTCGGAAGCCGTGCGGGCGCGCTTTGGTCTGGTGCATCGCAAAAGCCGGCGCATCTGGGCGAACCTGCCCCCGGCGCGGGTCTATGTCTTTCGCCAGAACCTGTGATCGCTAACGGCATACATTCGCATACCATTTGCGAATCCGGTGCGCTGGCGGTAGAACGCCCGCGAAACCGCGAGGGATATGACATGACCGATTTCCGCACCGAGACCGACAGCTTCGGCCCGCTTCAGGTTCCGTCCGACAAGTACTGGGGCGCGCAGACGCAGCGCTCGATCCAGAACTTCCCGATCGGCTGGGAAAAGCAGCCGGTGCCGATCATCCGGGCGTTGGGCATCATCAAGCAGGCGGCCGCGCAGGTGAACATGGCGACCGGCAACCTGGATGCGGCGCTGGGCAACGCGATGGTGCAGGCTGCCTCGGAAGTCGTGGCCGGCAAGTTCGACGACAACTTCCCGCTGGTCGTCTGGCAGACCGGCTCGGGCACCCAGTCCAACATGAACGCGAACGAAGTCATTTCGAACCGCGCGATCGAGATCCTTGGCGGCGAACTGGGCTCGAAAAAGCCGGTTCACCCGAATGATCACGTGAACATGGGCCAATCGTCCAACGACACCTTCCCGACGGCGATGCATGTCGCGATCGGGATGCTGGCGCGCGACGTCCTGATCCCCGGCCTTGAAAAACTGCACGCCGCGCTGGTCGCGAAATCCGCAGAATTCAAGGACATCATCAAGATCGGCCGCACCCACACCCAGGACGCGACGCCGCTGACGCTGGGTCAGGAATTCGGCGGCTATGCCCATCAGGTCGCCAAGGGCATCGAGCGTGTGAAGCTCGCGCTGGGTGACATCTATGAACTGGCGCAGGGCGGCACCGCCGTCGGCACCGGGCTGAACACCAAAAAAGGCTGGGACACGGCGATTGCGGCGGAAATCGCCAAGATCTCGGGGCTTCCCTTCGTCACCGCGCCGAACAAGTTCGAGGCTCTGGCCGCGCATGACGCGATGGTCTTCTTCTCGGGTGCGCTGAAAACGGTCGCGGCTTCGCTTTTCAAGATTGCGAACGACATGCGCCTGCTGGGTTCGGGTCCGCGCTCGGGTCTGGGCGAGCTGATCCTGCCGGAAAACGAGCCGGGTTCGTCGATCATGCCGGGCAAGGTCAACCCGACCCAAGCCGAGGCGCTGACCATGGTTTGCGCCCATGTCATGGGCAATGACGCGGCCATCGGTTTCGCCGGTTCGCAGGGCCATTTCGAGCTGAACGTCTATAACCCGATGATGTCTTACAACGTGCTGCAATCGATGCAGCTTCTGGGCGATGCGGCGGGTTCCTTCACCGACAACATGGTCGTCGGTACGCAGGCCAACCTGCCGCGGATCGACAAGCTGATGAAAGAATCGCTGATGTTGGTGACGGCGCTGGCTCCCACGATCGGTTACGACAATGCGACCAAGGTGGCCAAGACGGCGCACAAGAACGGCACAACGCTGCGCGAAGAGGCGATCGCCCTGGGTCTTGTCGATGGTGAGACCTTCGACCGGGTCGTGCGCCCGGAACTGATGGTCGGCCCGGAGGACTGAGTTGACCGGAACCGGATCTGGAAAGATCATCAACCTGCGGACGGCGCGCAAAAGCGCCGCCCGCGACGCCGCCCGCCGCGAAGGCGACGCGAATGCCGCCAAGTTCGGCCGCAGCAAGGCCGAGAAGCTTTCCGATCAGGATGCCAAGGCCCGCGCCAGCCGCCATCTTGACCAGCATCGGCGCGATCTGCCCGAGGATGGCGATGCCTGACCTTCCCGCGATGTCCCACCCGGTGAAACGCTCGGTCACCATCGGCGGTCATCGCACCTCGGTCAGTCTGGAGGATGCGTTCTGGCGGGAGTTGCGCGAGATCGCGAAGGGCAGGGCAGAGACCACTGCGGCCCTGATCGCGGCCATAGACGCGGCTCGCCCGCCCGAGGTGGGGCTTGCCACCGCGCTGCGCCTTTACGTCCTGTCCGAAGTCCTGAAACGCCAATCGCTGGCGTAGTGCTTGCGGCGGCGGGTCTGGGTGACTAAAAGCCGAGCAACAATCCACAGCAGATATTGGGTAGAACCATGGCAGGCCATTCCAAGTGGGCCAACATCCAGCACCGGAAGGGCAAGCAGGACAAGCTCCGTTCCAAGCTGTTCTCCAAACTGGCCAAAGAAATCACCGTCGCCGCGAAGATGGGCGATCCCGATCCCGACAAGAACCCCCGCCTTCGCCTTGCGGTCAAGGAAGCCAAGTCGAGCTCGGTTCCGAAGGACGTGATCGACCGCGCGATCAAGAAGTCGCAGGGCGGTGATGCCGAGAACTATGACGAGATCCGCTATGAGGGCTATGGCCCGAACGGCATCGCGATCATCGTCGAGGCGATGACCGACAATCGCAACCGCACCGCGTCGAACGTGCGCAGCTATTTCACCAAGCATGGCGGCGATCTGGGTCAGACCGGCTCGGTGAACTTCATGTTCGACCGCAAGGGCGAGATCATGTACGCCGCCAGCGCCGGCGATGCGGATACCGTCATGATGGCCGCGCTGGAGGCCGGTGCCGAGGATGTCGAAAGTGACGAGGACGGCCACTGGATCTATACTTCGGACACCGATCTGGCCGAGGTCTCGACCGCGCTGGAAGCGAGCCTTGGCGAATCCGAGCATGCCAAGCTGATCTGGAAGCCGCAGGCACCGACCGAAATCGACCTTGAGACCGCGCAGAAGTTGATGAAGCTGCTGGATGCGCTGGAGGATGATGACGACGTCCAGAACGTCACCGGGAATTTCGACATCCCCGAGGATGTCGCGGCGCAGCTTTGAAGATCCGCCTCCGGCGGGGGTATTTCAAAAACGATGAAATCAGGGCCGTAGTTCCGATGCGGCCCTTTTTCGTATCGCCTGCGTCAGCGGGGCCAGCGCGGGAGCCATGGCGCGCTGGACATGCCAGAACAGCGGAATGTCCAGCGGCAGCGGGTCCAGCAGCGCCAGCTGGCCCGATGCACGCGTGACGTTGGACATGCATTCGGGGATCATGCCCCAGCCCAGTCCCAGTTCCACGACCCTTGCGAAGGCTTCGGACGCGGGAACGTGGTGACCGGACAGCTGCGGTCGTCGGCCCGTCAGGGTGGTGGCCCAACGCGTCTGGGCGGCATCCTTGCTGTTGAAAATCACCGCTGGGGCATGGTTCAGCGCGGTGCGGGTCACGCCGTCGGGGAAATGTCGTGCGATAAATTCCGGCGTCGCCAATGCGTGATAGCGCATGTGTCCAAGGGCGTGAACGTCACAGCCCGGCACCGCGTCTGCGTCCGACGAGATCGCAGCCGAAACCTGCCCCTTGCCGAGCCAGTCGCGGGCATGGTCCTGATCATCGACCACGAGATCATAAATCACGTCGAGCGCTGTCATTACCGGCGGGAACCAGGTGGCAAGGCTGTCGGCATTGACGGCGATCCGCAGCGTGGCCGCGCGATCCGTCCCCTCTGTCCCAAGGGTTTGTTCGAGCAGGCGCACCTGGTCCAGATGCTGCATCAGGCGCATTCCGTGCGGGGTGCCGCGCGCCGGTGGTCCGCGATGGATCAGGACCTGGCCAAGCCGCTCCTCAAGTCCCTTGATCCGCTGTGACACGGCCGAAGGCGTGACCCCAAGTCCTGCGGCCGCGGCTTCGAACGAACCGCGGCGAATGATCTCGGACAAGGCGGCAAGGGCGGGGTAGTCCAACATTAGAAAATCTTAACTATGATCAGAATTATGAATTTGCCTGATGTCGCCTCATGCCGCAAGACAGCCGCAAAAGGAGAATGATCATGCAGGCCTATCTTGCCGGGTTCGCAACCACGATGTCGCTGATCGTCGCGATCGGTGCCCAGAACGCCTTCGTGCTGCGACAAGGGCTGCTGCGGCGGCATGTTTTCGTCACCTGCGCCTTTTGTGCCCTGTCGGATGCGGTGCTGATCGTTGCGGGTGTGCTTGGCGCCGGTACGCTGGCCGCGCGCGCGCCTTGGCTGATGGAGGTCATGCGCTGGGGTGGGGCGGCCTTTCTGATCGTCTATGGCGGTCGGGCGCTGCGCGCGGCCTGGCGGGGAGGGGCGGGGATGCCCACCGGCGCGGATTCGGCAGGTCTGCGGGGGACGCTGGCGATTCTTGCGGCGCTGACTTGGCTGAACCCCCATGTGTGGCTGGATACGGTCGTGCTGATCGGATCGGTCGCGACCGGCTTCGGGGACAGGGCGGGCTTTGCCATTGGCGCGATCAGCGGTTCGGTCCTGTTCTTCTTTGCGCTTGGCTATGGTGCGCGGCTTCTGGGGCCGCTGTTTGCGCGGCCCGCCGCATGGCGGGTGCTGGACCTGTGTGTCGGGATTGTCATGATCGCCATCGCCGTAGGGCTGATGCTTGCCGGCTGAGCCTTGCGCAAGCGCGGGCAACAGGTCATGGCTTTGGGTCATGACAAGCGCGAGCACCATCAACCCATCCTCTCGGCAGGACCTTGCCGGCATCTTCTGGATGCTGGGCGCAGGCCTGAGCTTCGTCGCCGTGAATGGCTCGGTCCGCTGGCTGGGTCAGGCGCTGCCTGCACCCGAGGGGGCGTTCATCCGGTTCGCTTTCGGGCTGATCTTCCTGATCCCGGCGCTGCTGCCTGCGCTGCGTCGCGGCTTTGCCCCCCGGATCTGGGGGATGTTCGCGCTGCGGGGCGCGCTGCATTCGGTGGCCGTGATCCTGTGGTTTTTTGCCATGGCGCGGATCACCGTGGCCGAGGTCACGGCCATCGGCTTTCTCAACCCCATCGTGGTGACGATCGGCGCCGCGCTGCTGATGGGCGAGCGCATCTCGTGGCGCCGGGCTCTGGCCATCCTGGTCGCGCTGATCGGTGCCATGGTGGTGCTGCGGCCCGGACTGCGCGCGCTGGAGCCGGGGCATCTGGCGCAGCTTGGCGCCTCGGTCACGTTCGGGGCGTCCTATCTGCTGGCAAAGCGCCTGTCCGAGCAGGTGCCCGCAAGCGTGGTCGTCGGGATGATGTCCTTGACCGTGTGCATTGGCCTTGCGCCAGTCGCCGCGCTGAATTGGGTTCCGCCGACATTGACGCAATGCGGCGTCCTGGCCTGCACCGCCTTTTTTGCGACGGCCGGGCATTATGCCATGACGCGGGCCTTTGCCGCCGCGCCGCTGACAGTGACGCAGCCGGTCGTCTTCCTGCAACTGATCTGGGCCAGCCTGCTGGGCGCACTGGTCTTTGCCGAGCCGGTCGATGTCTGGGTGCTGGTCGGGGGCGCGCTGATGATTGGCGCGATCTGCTACATCACGTGGCGAGAGGCCCGGCTGCGGCGGGGCATGGTCACCCCGCCGCCCGAGACGGCCTGACAGAAGTCAGAGCCGGTCCCAATCGCGCGGTCCCTTGTGCCGGCCCGGCCCAAGGCCGATATCCCGGCGCAAGTATTCCGACAGCCCCTCGGCTGGCGGAGGGCGGTTTTTGCCCCGCCGCAACGCCGCGCGCATCAGCGCGAGCGTGACCGAGAGAAGCCCGTGGTCACGGATCAGTTCGTCCAAAGGTGCGCGAAGATCCCGCGCGGGGCGCAGTGATATAACACTCATATCTGTGTCCGCCGCCTGCAAGGCAGGGCGGCTCCTGTATTGTGGATTTAAGTCAGAAGGACGCGGACCGACGCGTGTTAGCGCGGCGGGCGAGCGTCAGGAATGATCGGAAAAATGCCCCTTGGGCGGATCTGATCGCGTTCCGTCAGCCCCGACGCGAAAGGCGTCGGTCGCGTCGAGTGACGCCGGAAAAGGCAGCCGGAATGGCGGAGATATTGGTCATGCCAGGGCCCTTTCGCTGTGGTTACGGAACAAGGGATTGATAGGCATGGAAAATGATTCGTGGCAAGCCCGTTTCGCGATTGTCGCGAAACGGGCCGTGACAGGCGCGTAATGGGGTTGGCAGCCTAGTGTTCGACGGCACCACCTGCGCGTGGGCCCGGATCGATCAGGCGCTGCATGATTCCTTGCTGCGTCACCCGCCCGCCGCCGGACAGGGGCAGGATCTCGACCCCGGTTTCGGTCATGATCCGCATGACCTGCCGGATCGGCATCTGGCGGTCGATGGGCGCGCCGGGGGCGTCCTCGGGTTCGGCCATGTCTTCGGCCATCAGCACGCCAAGCGGGTTCATGTGCGCGACGAAATCCTCGACATAGGCATTCGCGGGCTGGGCGATGATTTCACGCGCGGTGCCAATTTGGACGATGCGCCCGCCTTCCATCAGCGCGATGCGATTGCCGATGCGGAATGCCTCGTCCAGATCGTGGCTGACGAAGATGATTGTGCGCTGCGCCTGCTTCTGCAACTCCAGCAATTCGCCCTGAAGCCGGTTGCGGATCAGCGGGTCCAGCGCCGAAAAGGGCTCGTCCATCAGCAGGATCGGCGCCTCGGTCGCAAAGGCGCGGGCCAGGCCCACGCGCTGCTGCATTCCACCCGACAGGTCGCCCACCTTGCGGTCGGCCCAATCGGAAAGGCCCACGGTGGCAAGCTGCGCCTCGACACGCTTCTGGCGCTCGGCAGCGGGGACGCCCGCCAGTTCCAGGCCCAGCCCCACATTCTCGCGCACGCTGCGCCAGGGCAGCAGGCCGAATTGCTGGAAAACCATGGCGACGCGGCTGCGCCGCAGCCGCCGCAGTTCCGGCTCTGCGGCCCTTGTGACCGAGGCCATGTGGTCTCCGTCCCAGATCCGCACCTCGCCTCGACAGACCGAGTTGAGCCCGTTGACCGCACGCAGCAATGTCGACTTGCCCGAACCGGAGAGACCCATCAGGACCAGGATCTCGCCCTCGCGCACGGTCAGCGAGCAGTTGTGGACGCCCAGGACCTGCCCGGTTTCGGCCTTGATCGGCCCCCGCTCCAACCCCTGATCCATCAGCGGCAGGGCGGCATCGGGTTCGTCCCCGAAAACGATGTTCACATTGTCGAATTCGACGGCGTTGCGTTCAATCATTGCGCTTCCCCACCCGTAGCATCCGGTCCAGCATGATCGCGACAACCACGATGATGAAACCGCTTTCGAAACCCAGCGCCGTGTTCACGCTGTTCAGTGCCCGCACGACCGGAACGCCAAGGCCCGATGCGCCGACAAGGGCCGCGATCACCACCATCGACAGCGACAGCATGATGGTCTGGTTGAGGCCGGCCATGATCTGCGGCGCGGCCGAGGGCAGCTCGACCTTCCACAGAAGCTGGCGGGGCGTCGCACCAAAGGCGGTCGCGGCCTCGACAAGGGCCTGCGGGGCCGAGCTGATGCCCAGGTGGGTCAGCCGGATCGGAGCGGGCAGCACGAAGATGACGGTCGCGATCAGTCCCGGAACCGTGCCGATCCCGAAGAACACGATGGCCGGGATCAGATAGACGAAGGTCGGCAAGGTCTGCATCAGGTCCAGGATCGGACGCATCCAGGCGTAAAGCCGGGGCCGGTGCGCCGCGGCGATGCCCATCGGCACGCCGATCGCCATGCAGACGACGCAAGCCGCAAGCACCAGCGTCAGCGTCTGCATCGTCTCGTCCCAGTAGCCCTGGTTCAGGATGAACAGGAAGCCAAGACCGATCAGCAGGCAGACCCTCCAGTTGCGCTGCAGCGCCCAGGCGATTGCCACCATGACCAGCGTGAAGACCAGCGGGTGTGGAAACTCCAGCACCGCAAGGATCCCGTTGATCAGCCATTCGAGGCCCTTGGAGATCGCGTTGAAGATGAACGCGGCATGGGCATTCAGCCAGTCGAAGATCGCTTTCGCTGTCTTGCCGACCGGGATCTTGGTCCCGGTCAAAAGATCGGTCAGTTGGTCCATGCGTCCATTACTTTCTGCCGTTCGGGAGATGCGGACGCGCCTGCGGTCCCGCATCTGCCGGGAACGGCAGAGGCGGGGGCGCAGCGGATCCGGGGATCCCGGCAAAGGTGGATCAATTCGTCAGGCACGCGCGACGAGAAACGGGCAGAGGATGATCCCTTCTGCCCGCCCTTCATCATTCCGAAAGCGCCTTGTCGAGGGCCGCGACGGCATCGCCGCCGTCGAAGGTGGTGACACCTGCCAGCCAGGGCTTGGCCGCCTCGGGATTGGCCTTCAGCCATTCCTTGGCCGCTTTCGCCGGCTCTTCACCGTCATTCAGGATCTTGCCCATGACTTCGTTTTCCATAGGCAGGGTGAATTCCAGGTTTTGCAGGAACTTGCCGATATTCGGGCATTCGGTCGCATAGCCGGCGCGGATATTGGTATCGACGCGAGCGCCGCCGAAATCCGGTCCGAAAACGTCATCGCCGCCACCCAGATATGTCATCTTGAACTGGGTATTCATGGGATGCGGTTCCCAGCCCAGGAACACGATCGGCTTGTCCGCCCCGTCGGCGCGGGCGACCTGCGCCAGCATCCCCTGTTCCGAGCTTTCGACGATCTCGAAAGTGCCAAGGTCGAATTTATTTCCCGCGACCATTTCAAGCAGCAGGCGGTTGCCGTCATTGCCGGGCTCGATGCCATAGATCTTGCCGTCCAGCGCGTCCTTTTGCGCGGCGATCTTGGCGAAATCGTCGATGCCCAGCTTTGCCCCGGCCTCGTTGGTGGCCAGCGTGTATTTTGCGCCGGTCAGGTTGGTGCGCGCGACCTCGACCGTGCCGGAATCCCGATAGGGTTTCAGGTCGGCCTCCTGGCTGGGCATCCAGTTGCCCAGGAAGATGTCGACGTCGTTCTTGGCCATCGCGGTATAGGTCACGGGCAGCGACAGGATCTTGGTCTCGGTCTTGTAGCCAAGCGCCTGAAGCGTGGTCGAGGCCAGCGCCGTGGTCGAGGAGATGTCGGTCCAGCCCACGTCCGAAAACACCACGTCGCGGCAGGATGCAGGCTCTTCCGCAATTGCGGTGCCGACGCCAGATACGGTGATCGCCAGAGCGGCAGCGACGAGCGCGGGGGTGCGACAAAATGTCATCTCGTTCTTCTCCCTGTATTGTTGTTGGAAGGAATTAAGGCTTTTATTGATTGACGAGTCAATCAAAAGACGGCTAGCTCCAGATGTATCGAGCCGTTGAAAAGACCGGTGTCTCCATATGCCCAGACTTGGTGCAGAGCCTATCCGAAAGGCCGCATTAATCAACGCCACCATAGCGACCATCGGCCGGGCCGGATCGCTTGATGTGACGGTCGCGCAGATTGCGCGCGAAGCAGGAATGTCCACGGCTCTTGCCCATCATTATTTCGGCTCGAAAGAACGGATCTTCCTTGCCGCGATGCGGCATATCCTGACCCAGTATCGAGAGACAACAGCGCGCGAGCTAAAAGATGTGGACAGTCCGCATTCGCGCCTGATGGCGCTGATCCGAGCGAATTTCGGACAGGCCAATTTCGAGCGCGAGACAATTGCGGCCTGGCTGAATTTCTATGCCCTTGCGCTTGTCGATTCCGAGGCGGCGCGCCTTTTGCGCGTCTATCACCGCCGCCTGCGCTCGAACCTGCTGGTGGCGCTGCGTCCGCTGGTGGGGGCCGAGGCCGAGGCGACGGCGCGCACGCTGGGCGCGCTGATCGACGGCGTCTATCTGCGCGCGGCCCTGTCGGACGAGGCAGATGCCGACGCAGCCGAAGGGCTGATCCTTGCCTATCTTGAAAAGGTGCTGCCATGACCCATGACGCGCAACCCGCCGCGAGCCTTTACATCAACGGCGCGCCGGTCGAGGGGCGGGGACCGGACCTGGACGTGCTCTATCCCTTTACCGGCGAGGTGATCGCCAGGTTGCGCGAAGCGGACGTGGCGCAGGTCGCCGAGGCCACGGCTGCCGCGGCTGCCGCGCAGCCCGCCTGGGCCGCCCTTCGCCCGGTCGAGCGCGGACGCGTCCTGATCCGCGCCGCGCAGATCATTCGGGAACGTGCCGAGGAGCTGGCCCGGCTTGAAACGCTGGATACCGGCAAGCCCATCCAGGAAACGCGCGTCGCCGATTGGCCCTCGGGGGCGGATGCACTGGAATATTTCGGCGGTATTGCACCCACCGTGACCGGCCAGACGATTCCGCTGGGTAGCGATTTTGTCTATACCATCCGCGAGGCTCTGGGCGTCTGCGCGGGCATCGGGGCTTGGAACTATCCCAGCCAGATCGCCTGCTGGAAAGCAGCGCCGGCACTGGCGATGGGCAATGCGATGGTGTTCAAGCCCAGCGAGGAGACCCCGCTTGGCGCGTTGAAGCTGGCCGAGATCCTGACAGAGGCGGGATTGCCTGCCGGGATCTTCAACGTGGTGCAGGGGCGGGGTGCGGTCGGCGCCGCGCTGGTCAGTGATCCGCGCGTGGCCAAGGTCTCGCTCACCGGCTCGGTCGCGACGGGACAGAAGGTCTATGCCGCCGCTGCCGCGGGGATGCGCCATGTCACGATGGAGCTGGGTGGAAAGTCGCCGCTGATCGTCTTTGACGATGCCTCGGTCGAGGATGCGGTGGGGGCCGCGATTCTTGCGAATTTCTACTCCTCGGGCCAGATCTGTTCGAACGGGACGCGGGTCTTTGTCCAGCGGGGCATCCTGCCTGACTTCCTGAAGCGGCTGTCGGAACGCGCCGCCGAAGTGCGGATCGGCGACCCCCTGGACGAGACGACCCAGCATGGCCCCATCGTTAGCGCTGCGCAGACGGATAAGATCCGCGCCGCCATAGCCAAGGGGCAGGCAGAGGGGGCGCGGTTGGTCTGCGGCGGGGCCGGCGACGGTGCCTTCGTGCCGCCGACGGTCTTTGCGGATGTCGCGGATGCGATGTGGATCGCGCGCGAAGAGATTTTTGGCCCGGTCATGTCGGTCCTTGCCTTCGAGACCGAGTCCGAGGTTCTGGCCCGTGCCAATGCCACGCCCTATGGGCTGGCGGCGGGGGTGTTCACACGCGACCTTGCGCGCGGGCACCGGATGGCTGCAGGACTGCAGGCGGGCACGACCTGGATCAACGCCTATAACCTGACGCCAGTCGAGGCACCCTTCGGCGGGGTAAAGATGTCGGGCATCGGGCGCGAGAACTCGGCCGCCGCGATAGATCACTATTCACAGCTGAAATCCGTCTATGTCGGAATGGGGGCGGTCGATGCGCCCTATTGACCATCGCCGCGTGGCTTCGAGGGACGCGGTGGGTATTTCGAAAACGGTGAAAATGCGGGGCCGCGCATGATCCCCGATTACGTCATCGTCGGTGCGGGTTCAGCGGGGTGTGCGCTGGCCTATCGGCTGGTCATGGCGGGCAAGCGCGTCGATATCATCGAATATGGCGGCTCTGACGTCGGGCCGTTCATCCAGATGCCCGCGGCGCTGAGCTATCCCATGAACATGCGGCGCTATGACTGGGGCTTTTCGTCTGAACCAGAGCCGAACCTGGGCGGGCGGCGGTTGGTTACTCCTCGCGGCAAGGTGATCGGGGGCTCGTCCTCGATCAACGGGATGGTCTTCGTGCGGGGCCATGCGCGGGATTTCGACACATGGGCCGAGATGGGGGCCAACGGCTGGTCCTATGCCGATGTGCTGCCCTATTACCGGCGCATGGAGACGTCGCATGGCGCGGTCAGCGATTATCGCGGGACCGAGGGGCCGCTGCACGTCACGCGGGGCTCGCGCAAGAACCCGCTGTTCAACGCCTTCATCCGGGCCGGTCGCGAGGCGGGCTATCCCGTCACCGAGGATTACAACGGCGCGCGTCAGGAAGGCTTTGGCGCGATGGAGGCGACGATCTGGGAAGGGCGGCGCTGGTCGGCGGCCAATGCCTATCTGCGCCCGGCGCAGGAAACCGGGCTGCTGCGCCTTCGGCGGGGGCTGGCGCAGCGTGTGGTCTTCGAAGATGGCCGAGCGGTCGGGGTGGAGGTAAAAAATTCGCGCGGAGTCAATGTGTTTCGTGCGAAACATGAAGTCATTCTTTCGGCCAGCTCGATCAATACCCCGAAGCTGTTGATGCTGTCCGGGATCGGTCCGGCCGGGCATCTGGCCGAAAACGGGATCGAGGTCCGGGCGGACCGGCCGGGGGTCGGCGCAAACCTGCAGGATCATCTTGAGATCTACATGCAATACAGCGCGACCCAGCCGATCACGCTGTACAAGCACTGGAACCTTTGGGGGAAGGGCTCGATCGGGGCGCAGTGGATGGCGACGGGGACCGGGCTTGGCGCCTCGAACCAGTTCGAAAGCTGCGGGTTCATCCGGTCGCGCGCGGGCGTCGAATATCCCGACATCCAGTATCATTTCCTGCCATTGGCCGTACGTTATGACGGCAAGGCCGCGGCCGAGGGGCATGGCTTCCAGGTCCATGTCGGGCCAATGCGATCGAAGTCGCGAGGCACAGTGCGCCTGCGCTCCGCCGACCCCAAGGAAGCGCCCGAGATCCGCTTCAACTACATGTCCCATGCCGATGACTGGGCAGAGTTCCGCGCCTGCGTGCGGCTGACGCGCGAGATCTTCGACCAGACCGCCTTCACGGAATACAAGGGATATGAGATCCAGCCGGGCGATGGCGTGGTGTCCGACGAACAGATCGACGCCTTCATCCGCGATCACGCTGAATCGGCCTTCCATCCCTGCGGAACGGCGCGGATGGGGCGGGCGGACGATCCGATGGCAGTGGTCGATCCCGAGTTGCGGGTGATCGGGGTCGAAGGGCTGCGCGTCGCCGACAGCTCGATCTTTCCGCGCATCACCAACGGGAATCTGAACGGACCGTCGATCATGACTGGCGAAAAGGCGGCCGACCATGTGCTGGGGCAGGGGATGCTGGCCCCCTTGAACCTTGGTCCTGAAATAGGCGCCGACTGGGAAAGCCAGCAGCGCCCATCCTGAACGCCCGACCTATTCCTTCTTCAGCAGATCCGCGAGCCCGGCGAAGGGCTTGCGGGTTTCCTCCTCGGTCTCGGATTCCGGCTCGTCAAGCGCGGCACCCTGCGCGCGCGGGTAAAGCGGCAGGGCCAGGGACAGGGCCTCGATCATCATCGCCTCGACGTCGATGAACTGGCCCAGAGGTTCCATTTCTTCGTCGCCCATCTCGGTCTCGTCCCCCTCGGGCTGGGCGGCATGGGGTGAAAAGACACGGTGCACCTGTTCGGACAGCGTAGTCTTGACCGGGGCAAGGGTCACGACGCAGGGTTGGACAACCTTGGCCGAAAGGCGCGCCACGACCTCCCAGGCGTCGCTGGGGGCGGGGCGGATCTCGCCGGTCAGGCGCAGGGCGGGCAATGCGCTCAGCCCAAGCTCGGCTGCGATGGCGGCGCGACCCTCGGCATCGGGGGCAAGCTCGAACGGCGTTGGTTGCCGGGGATTGAGCTGCGCGACGCGGAATCGGTTCTGGCTGCGGGGAGTTTGCGACATGATGGGGCCTTTCCGATGCGCGCGCTGCCGTTGCTGGGATATTCTTGAGCGCGGGGCATGAGTTTGCTAAGTCGGTCGCGCGGCGTCAACAGGCGCGTAAGGGACAGGTGAAAGATGAAGATTTCCCGGCGACGGATCATGGGCTTCGCGTTGACTGTTCCAGTTGTGCTTGCCGCCTGCACGCCCATCTATCGAAATCACGGCTATGTGCCGGCAGAAGACGAGCTTATGCAGGTTGTGGTCGGAAAGACCAACCAGACCGAATTGGAGGGGCTGATCGGCCGGCCCAGCTCGCAGGGGCTGCTGACCGGATCGGCATGGTATTACGTCGGCTCGCGCTGGGAGACGTTCGGTGCCCGCGAACCTCGCGAGATCGACCGGCAGGTCGTGGCAATCAGCTTCTCCGAAGGGGGCACGGTGGCCAATGTGGAACGCTTCGGGCTTGAGCGCGGCAAGGTCGTGGTCCTGTCGCGCCGGGTGACCGATTCCGGCATTCCCAGCATGAGCGTCGTGCACCAGCTTATGGGCAACGTGGGCCGGGTGTCCGCCGACGATATCCTTCGCGACTGACGCGGTATGCGATCAAGCGAAAGGGGCGCCGCATCGGGCGCCCCTTTCATCATACGGCGTCTGGAACGAAGCGAAGTGAGACGCCGTTGATACAGTAACGCAGGCCCGTCGGAGGCGGACCATCGGGGAAGACGTGGCCCAGATGCGCGTCGCAGCCATGGCAGCGCACCTCGGTCCGGACCATACCGTGGCTGGAGTCGCGGTGTTCGTCGATTGCACCGCCCGGGCGCGAAAAGCTGGGCCAGCCGCAGAAGCTTTCGAACTTGGCATCGCCGTCGAACAGGCGCGCCCCGCAGCAGACGCATTCGTAATGGCCCGGTCCCTTGGGGAACCCGGGATGCGAAAACGGGCGCTCGGTACCGGCCTGCCGCGTCACGCGATAGGTTTCGGCATCAAGCTCGGCCTGCCATTCCGCATCGGATTTGATCACGCGATCCGTCATCTTTGCCCTTCATAATGTTGCGCCCATGTTACAAGATAGGTGCAGGGAGGACGGGAACAAGACGGGGGGTGGTCGCCCGCCTCCGGTCTTCCGGATTGGGCAGAGGTGCCATGATGGCATTGCGCAAAGGCCGTTACGAAGTCCTGGTTGCCGAGTGTCTTGATGATATCCGTGAAGCGCAGCGCCTGCGGTGGCTGTGCTTTGTCGGTCGTCGGGGCGATCCATCCCCGGTCCAGCAGGCGCTGGACGCGGACGATTACGACAGCCGCTGCACGCATGTGCTGATTCGCGACGTGGCATCCGGCCAGCTTGTGGCCTGCTTCCGCATGCTTGCGCTATCGGGCGGGGCCGAGATCGGCGACAGCTATTCAGCGCGCTACTACAACCTGTCACGTTTGCGCGATTTCCAGGGCAAGATGGTCGAGATCGGGCGCTTCTGCATCCATCCCGAACGCCAGGATCCCGACATCCTGCGCCTTGCCTGGGGGGCGCTGGCCCGTCACGTGGATGAGCAGGGGGTCGAGATGCTGTTCGGCTGCTCCAGTTTCACGGGCACGGATACGCAAAGCTACGAGGATGCCTTTGCCATGCTGCGCGAACGCCATCTTGCGCCCAAGCGCTGGCTGCCGCGGGTGAAGGCGCCCAACGTCTTCCGCTTTGCCCGTGCGCTGCACCTGCGCAAGGCCGATCCGCGCCGGGCCATGGCCGCGATGCCGCCCTTGCTGCGCTCTTACCTCGCGATGGGGGGGTGGGTCAGCGACCATGCCGTCGTCGATCGGCAGTTGGACACGCTGCATGTCTTTACCGGGCTCGAGGTGCGGGCAATTCCCCCGGCGCGCGCGAAACTGCTGCGCGCGGCAGGCGCATAAGCCGCCTTTGCATTGGCGGCGCAAAGCGCCTATGAGGCCCGGCCATGAGCGACAGATTCCAGTTTTCCGTCTCGGCCACCGATGGCCGTGCCCGCACGGGCGTGATCCAGACCCCGCGGGGCGAGATCCGCACCCCCGCCTTCATGCCCGTCGGCACCGCCGCCACGGTCAAGGCGATGATGCCCGAATCGGTCCGCGCGACCGGCGCGGACATCCTGCTGGGCAATACCTATCACCTGATGCTGCGCCCCGGCGCGGAGCGGGTGGCCCGCTTGGGCGGTTTGCACAAATTCATGAACTGGGAACGTCCCATCCTGACCGATTCGGGCGGGTTCCAGGTGATGAGCCTGTCGAGCCTGCGCAAGTTGAGCGAAGAGGGTGTGACCTTTGCCAGCCATGTCGACGGCAGCAAGCACTTCCTGTCGCCTGAAACCAGTATGGAAATCCAGCGACTGCTTGGTTCGGACATCGTCATGTGCTTCGACGAATGCCCGGCCTTGCCTTCAACGGACGAGGTGGTGGCGAAATCCATGCGCATGTCGATGCGCTGGGCGCAGCGGTCGCGCGACGCCTTTGGCGACCGCCCCGGTCATGCGCTGTTCGGGATCATGCAGGGTGGGGTGAACCGCGAATTGCGCGAGGAATCGGCCGAGGCCCTGAAGGCCATCGGCTTCGAAGGCTATGCCATCGGCGGCCTTGCCGTGGGCGAGGGGCAAGAGGCGATGTTTGGCGTGCTTGACCACGCGCCGGGCTTCCTGCCCGCAGACAAGCCGCGCTATCTGATGGGCGTCGGCAAGCCCGACGACATCGTCGGCGCGGTGGTACGCGGCGTCGACATGATGGATTGCGTCCTGCCGTCACGCTCGGGCCGGACCGGACAGGCCTGGACCCGCCGCGGCCAGGTCAACATCAAGAACGCCCGCCATGCCGATGACCCGCGCCCGCTGGACGAGCATTGCACCTGCCCGGCCTGCACCGGCTATTCCCGCGCCTATCTCCACCACGTTTTCCGCGCCGGAGAGATGATCTCGGGGATGCTGCTGACATGGCATAACCTGCATTACTTCCAGGAGTTGATGGCAGGGATGCGCGCGGCAATTGCTGCGGGTGATCTGGCGGCTTTTGTCGCCGAATTCGAGGCGCAGCGAGCACAGGGTGACATAGAACCGTTGTGATTCGTCACGTCGTGCCTTGATTTTCCCCTGTCACTGATGGAAGGCCGGGGAAACATACGGCGGATGCCCCGCCCATGACCGAAAGCGATCAATGTCCGCCAGCCCGAAACCCGCCCGCCGAGAAGATATTCGCACCATCACGACGACTGCCGAACTGGCCGAGTTCTGTGAATTGGCCAAGGCGCAGCCCTATGTCACACTCGATACGGAATTCCTGCGCGAGCGGACCTATTATTCGAAGCTTTGCCTGATCCAGGCGGCGCTGCCGCCGGCATCGGGAACCAAGGCCGAGGGCGGACCCGCAGTGCTGATCGACCCGCTGGGCGGGGATCTGTCGCTGGAGCCGCTTTACGACCTGTTCCGCCATACCGCGACGGTCAAGGTTTTCCACGCCGCGCGGCAGGATCTGGAAATCTTCTTCCACGACGCCGGTGTCCTGCCCGATCCGCTGTTCGATACCCAGATTGCCGCGATGGTCTGCGGCTTTGGCGAGCAGGTGGGGTATGAAACCCTGGTCAAGAAAATCGCGCGCCAGCCGCTCGACAAATCCTCTCGCTTTACCGACTGGTCGATCCGCCCGCTTTCGGATGCACAGGCCGCCTATGCGCTGGCCGACGTGACCCATCTGCGGGCTATCTATGAATTCCTGGTCGAGCAGCTGAACAAGACCGGCCGCGCCCCCTGGCTTGCGGAAGAGGTGGCGGTGCTGCTGAACCCCGAAACCTATATCACCCGCCCGGATGAAGCATGGATGCGTGTCCGCACGCGCTCGGGCTCGCCCCGGTTCCTGGCGGTGGTCCGTGAACTGGCGCGCTTTCGCGAAACCTTTGCGCAGGAACGCGACATTCCGCGCGCCCGCGTGTTCAAGGACGATGCGCTGATCGAGCTGGCCTCGACCAAGCCACTGTCCGAGGCTGATCTTGGCAAATCGCGGCTGTTGTTGCGCGACGCCCGGCGCGGCGATATCGCGAATGGCATTCTGAACGCGGTCAAGGTCGGGACCGAGACCAAGGACCTGCCGAAACCCGCGCCGGACGAACCCGGACGCCCCGGGAACGCCGCGCTTTCGGAACTGCTGCGCGTCCTGTTGAAGGCCAAGTCGGACGAGGCGGGGGTCGCCTCGCGCCTGATCGCCTCGGCCGCGGATCTTGACGCAATCGCCTCGGGCGCGCGCGATCTGCCCGCACTGCATGGCTGGCGGGCCGAGGTGTTCGGCCAGGATGCGCTGCGGCTTGCCGCAGGCGAAATCGCACTGTCCGCCCATAACGGATCGGTCAAGGTGGTCCCGGTCGCGGGCTAGTCGGAGTCGCGGGCTAGTCGGAATCGTCCCCGCCGCGCAAGACGGGCGTGACCAGCACCCGGACAAGGTAAAGCACCACCAGCGCCATTGCCGTCGCGATCATGGCAAGGCGCAGGTCACCGGTCCCGCAGCACAGGCCGATGGCCCCGCACAGCCACATCGAGGCACCGGTGGTGATCCCGCGAACATTGCCGTGATTGATGACGATCGACCCGGCGGCCAAGAAGGCCACGCCCGCTGTGACTGCCTCGATCAGCCGCAAGGGATCTGTGCGCTGCCGATCCTCGTTCACGTCTGAAAAGTCGACCAGCTCCAGCGCGACCAGGGTAAAGCTGGCCGCAGCCAGCGAGATCAGCATATGCGTGCGCAGGCCGGCCTCGCGGCTCTTGACCTCACGCTCCCAGCCGACGATTCCACCCAGCACCACGGCCATGAACAGCCGCAGCAGCACCACCCCAAAGGGCAGGCTCATCGGGCGCGAGAATTCCCCAGCCAGCTGCTCAAGCATGCGGTCACTTCCGTGAAGCCTTTTCCTCGATCCCCGAACGTCCTTCGCGACGATCCAGTTCATTTTCGACATCGGCCAGCGTCACGTCGCGCGCCGCCAGCATGACGAGCAGGTGGTAAAGCGTATCCGCAGCCTCGGAAACCAACCTGTCACGGTCGCCCTTGACGGCCTCAATGATCGCCTCGACGGCCTCTTCGCCGAATTTCTCGGCGCATTTCTCGGGGCCGCGGGACAGAAGCTTGGCGGTCCAGCTGGTGTCAGGATCGGCGCCCTTGCGGGATTCGATGGTTTCGGCCAGGCGCTGCAATCCGGTCATGTCAGCCTCACGGGGATGCCGGCGGCGGCCATGTGCTCTTTGGCCTCGCGCACGGTGAAGGTTCCGAAATGGAAGATCGAGGCGGCCAGCACGGCCGAGGCATGCCCCTCGATCACGCCTTCGGCCAGATGTTCCAGCGCGCCAACCCCGCCTGAAGCGATGACGGGCACGCTGACCGCGTCCGACACGGCCCGCGTCAGCGGGATGTTGAAACCCGACTTGGTGCCGTCCCGGTCCATGCTGGTCAGCAGGATTTCCCCCGCGCCCTTGGCGGCAACTGTGCGCGCGAACTCGACCGCGTCGATGCCCGTCGGCTTGCGCCCGCCATGGGTGAAGATCTCCCACTTGCCGGGGGCGACAGTCTTGGCGTCGATGGCGCAGACGATGCATTGGCTGCCGAAGCGGTCGGCGGCCTCGGCGATGACATCGGGATTGGCCACGGCGGCCGAGTTGAAGCTGACCTTGTCTGCGCCGGCCAGCAGCAGGTCGCGCACATCCTTGTGGCTGCGCACGCCGCCGCCCACGGTCAGGGGCACGAAGCAGGCTTCGGCGGTGCGCGTCACCAAGTCGAACATGGTGCCGCGATTTTCATGCGTGGCATGGATGTCGAGAAAGCAGATCTCGTCCGCGCCGGCCGCGTCATAGGCGCGCGCGGCCTCGACCGGATCGCCGGCATCGATCAGATCGACGAAATTCACCCCCTTGACGACGCGGCCATCGGCCACGTCAAGGCAAGGGATCACCCGCGTTTTCAGCATCCTGCCACCTTCGTTCAGGCCAACGCGCGCAGCGCCTCGCCCAGGTTGATCGCACCATCGTAAAGCGCCCGGCCCGAAATCGCACCCGCAATCACCCGCGCATCGCGCAGCGCCAGCAGGTCCTGCATCGAGCTGACCCCGCCCGAGGCAATGACGGGAATATTGACCGCCCGCGCAAGCGTCTCGGTGCCAGAGATGTTCGGCCCCTGCATCGCGCCGTCGCGGTCGATATCGGTATAGATGATTGCGGCCACGCCAGCGTCCTCAAATTGGCGCGCAAGGTCGGTGGCCAGTACATCGGTCTCCTCGGCCCAGCCGCGGGTGGCGACACGGCCGCCACGGGCGTCGATGCCGACTGCGATCTTGCCGGGGAATGCCAGTGCCGCTTCGCGGACGAGGGCTGCGTTCTCGACCGCGACGGTGCCCAGGATCACGCGGGCCAGGCCCCGGTCCAGCCAATGCTCGATCGTCTCCATGTCACGGATGCCGCCGCCCAGCTGGGCGGGGATATCCGTGGCGGCGAGGATCGCCTCCACCGCGTCGGCATTGACGGGGCGACCGGCGAAGGCGCCGTTCAGGTCGACCAGATGCAGCCATTGCGCACCCGCATCCTGAAAGGCTTTCGCCTGCGCTGCGGGATCGGAACCGAAGACGGTCGCCGCCTCCATGTCGCCGCGCAGCAGGCGCACGCAATTGCCGTCCTTGAGATCGATGGCGGGATAAAGGATCATTGCGTCTCTCCTGTAGTTGGCGCCCCTTTGCCACAGACCTGCGACAATCGAAAGGGGCAGGGCGCCTGACGGCAAAGCAGGCGCAACGCCACGTCAGGCTTGATCGCTCACGTGAAGCCGTCCGAAGCTGGGCCAACGGCCGGGACGGCCGAAGGGAGGATATGGGAATGAAATCAGCAATACTCGCTGCGCTTTTCGTGGCGGGCGCGACCGCCGCGCAGGCACAGGGCATCGAGGGGGTCTTCCAGACCCAGCCGAACGACCAGGGCCAGATCGGCATGGTGCAGTTCTTTGACTGCGGCGGAAAATACTGCGGCAAGCTGGTCCGTTCGTTCGACACTTCCGGCAAGGAGATCCCGTCGAAGAACATCGGCAAGAACATCGTCTCGAACATGACCGACCAGGGCAACGGCAAGTTCGGTGGCGGCACAATCTGGGATCCCGGCTCGGACAAGACCTACAAGTCAAAGATGCACTTGAACGGAAAGACGCTCGATGTGTCCGGCTGCGTCGCGATTTTCTGCAAGACCCAGAAATGGACCCGCGCCCAGTGACAGGCCACCAGTTTCACCGTTTCTGAAATACCCCGGGGGTCCGGGGGCAGCGCCCCCGGCCCATGCGCCAGCAACCCCTACAGCGTCAGGGTTTCCAGCGCAGGAAGTTCGCGATCAGGCGCAGGCCGACATCCTGCGACTTTTCGGGGTGGAACTGGGTGCCGGCGATATTGTCGCGCCCGACGATGGCGGTGACAGGGCCGCCATAATCCGCAGTCGCCAGCAGATGCGCCGGGTCCGCGACCCGGAACTGCCAGCTGTGCACGAAGTAGGCGTGGTCGCCCGTGCTGATCCCCTCCAGCAGAGGGTGCGGGTGCAGGATCGACAGATCGTTCCACCCCATATGAGGCACCTTCAGGTCCCGACCCTTGATGGCGTCGATTTCGCCGCCGATCCAGCCCAGTCCCTTGGTGTCGCGGTATTCATGGCCGATATCCGCCAGCATCTGCATGCCGACGCAGATGCCAATAAACGGAACGCCGCGCTCAAGGACCGCATCGCAAAGCGCCTCGACCATGCCGGGGACCGCGTCCAGCGCCGCGCGGCAGGCGGGAAAGGCACCATCGCCCGGCAGGACGATCCGGTCGGCCGCCGCCACCACTGCCGGGTCGCTCGTCACGATGACATCGGCCCCGGCCTCGCGTCCCATCAGGGCAAAGGCCTTTTCGGCGGAATGCAGGTTTCCGCTGTCGTAATCGACCAGGGCGACGCGCATCAAAGCGCCCCTTTGGTCGAAGGCAGGACGCCTGCCATGCGCGGGTCGGGCTCTACCGCCTCGCGCAATGCGCGGGCCACCGCCTTGAAGGCGGCTTCGGCGAGGTGATGGCTGTTCACGCCGTGCAGACGGTCCACGTGCAGGGTGATCCCGCCGTGGGTCGACAGCGCCTGAAAGAACTCACGCACCAGCTCGGTATCGAAGGTGCCGATCTTCTGGGTCGGGAAATCGACGTTCCAGACCAGGAAGGGGCGGGCCGACAGGTCAAGCGCGGCGCGCACCAGCGCGTCATCCATGGCCAGGTGAAAGCTGCCATAGCGGCGGATGCCCTTCTTGTCGCCAAGAGCGCGGGTGAGGGCCTGACCGATCGCGATGCCGGTATCCTCGACCGTGTGGTGGTCGTCGATATGCAGGTCGCCCTTGGCGCGAACGGTCAGATCGATCAGCGCGTGGCGCGACAACTGGTCCAGCATGTGGTCGAAAAAGCCGACGCCGGTCTGGTTGTCGTATTTCCCAGTCCCGTCCAGATTCAGCTCGACCTCGATCTGGGTCTCGGACGTGTCGCGGGTGATTGTGGCGCGGCGCATATGGATCTCCGTTCAGGACCAATGGCCTTATAGGCAAGCAGGCTTCGACTGAAAAGCCGGACAAGGGGCAGGGGGCACGATCGGTGCAAACTCGCCCCAAGGCTGCGCCGGATGGGGTTCCCGACCCCGGCTATTGGCATGATTGCGCGGATTTGCGGCGTCGTCGCATCCCCGTCCTTGTCATAAGGGGCAAGCGATGCGAAAAAGTCACAAATCTGTGCGTGTGATGATCGACCCGAAAAGGAATTCCGGCGGATGAAAGACGACCTGAATGCCAGCGAAAAGCGGTTGATCGCCGCTTTGGACCGCCTTGACAGTTTCATCGACCGCATGGCGGATCGCGCCGCTGCGCCCGGCCCGGACAGCGGTCAGGATGCTCCGGATCCCGATCTTGCGGCGCGCTTCGACGAGCAGGCCGAGGAATTGACCCAGCTTGAGGAGAGGCTGGCGGCGACGAATGAGCGGCTCGACTCGGCCGGAGAGGAAATTGCCCGCCTTGCCGCCGCAAACGAAGCGCTGGTCAGCGCCAATCGCGCGCTGATCGCGGCGCAGCCCGCCTCGGCCCGCGACGACATTCGCGATGCGCTGCAGGCTGAACTTGATTCGCTGCGCGCCGCGCGCGCAGCCGAAATCGGGCAGATGTCCGACATTGCCGGGACGCTTGACCGGATGCTGGGCGCGCCGACAGCAGCCGAGCGAAAGCCCGCGCAAGCCAAGGCCAGCGCCCCTGCGGTTATCGAGACGCCGGTATCTCCGGACGATGCCGGCGATCTTGACCTGGGCGGCGACACGCTGTCCGACGCGCGCGAAACCCAGGCAGCTGACGAGAACAGGGGCTGAGACATGGCACAGGTCGAATTCACCGTAGGAAACAAATCCTACACGCTCAGCTGTCAGCCGGGGGAAGAGCGTCTTCTGAAGCGCGCCGCAGCCCTTCTCGACACCGAGGCGCAGGCGATCCTGCAACAGGCCGGGCGGATGCCCGAACCGCGCCTGCTGCTGCTGGCGGGGCTGATGCTTGCCGACCGGACCTCTACCTTCGAGGATCGCGCTATCTCGGCCGAGCGCGAATTGGGGCGGCTGAAGTCCAATCCACAACGTGTCGAGGTCCCGATCCTGCCCCCCAGCCTGGCCGAGGGGATGGCCGAGATCGCTGCCCGCGCAGAGGCCTTGGCCCAGAAGGCGGAGGACCAGCTTCGCGGCTGATCGCAGCACCAATCGTAAAGGAACCGCGCCCGTCCAGGCGCGGTTTTTTCATGCGAAAATGGCGGCGATTCCAGGGTGAGGCTGGCGCAATGGCCCGATTTTTCCTGCGTCGCATGTCGCATTAACGCTAATAAGTGATTGAAATAACGTTATATTAAAAACGACAGATTTATTCGTCTTTTTTCTTGAAATTAACGACTAACCCTGTCGTAATTGCCGTTAAGGGCGCGTGCCCTGAAGGATTCGATAACGAGGTAATGTCGCCATGATCCGCACCATCCGCGTCAACGACACTCAGCTGGCCCACGGCCGCGTCGTCCGCCGGCATCTCGACGGTCGCATGACCGTCGAAGACGGCACCAAGCGCCTGACAGGCTTTCCCCTGCGCCCCGGCCTGCTGCGGCGTTGCCTGGGGGTGACGGGGCGTCGGGCCTTCGCGGTCATGCTGACGGTGGCCGGGCTGGCCGTGGTCTCGGGTACGGCGCAGGCCGACAACTCGCTGCTGAATGTCAGCTATGACCCGACGCGCGAACTTTACCGCGATGTGAACGCTGCCTTCGCCGCCAAGTGGGAGGCCGAGGGACACAAGGCCCCCACCATCGAAGCCTCGCATGGCGGTTCGGGCGCGCAGGCACGATCGGTCATCGACGGGCTGAAGGCACAGGTCGTGACGCTGGCACTGGCATCGGACATCGACAAGATCGCCGAAAAGGGCCTTCTGCCCGCGGATTGGCAGGCTCGCCTGCCGCATAACAGCTCGCCCTATACTTCGACCATCGTCTTCCTGGTGCGCGAAGGGAACCCCAAGGGCATCAAGGACTGGGGCGATCTCGTCAAGGATGACATCGAGGTCATCACGCCGAACCCGAAGACCTCGGGCGGAGCGCGCTGGAACTATCTGGCGGCCTGGGCCTGGGCGCAGAAGAACGGCAAGGACCCGAAACAGTTCGTGGCCGATCTTTACAAGCATGTGCCTGTGCTCGACTCGGGTGCGCGCGGTTCGACCACGACCTTCACCCAACGCGAGATCGGCGATGTGCTGCTGGCTTGGGAAAACGAGGCGTATCTTGCGCTGAACGAGCTGGGCGACGATCAGTTCGACATCGTGGTCCCCTCGGTCTCGATCCTGGCCGAACCGCCGGTCGCGCTGGTCGACAAGAACATCGCGGATGACGAACAGAAGGCGCTGGCGGAAGGCTATCTGAACTTCCTGTATTCTCCCGAAGGGCAGGCGCTGGCCTTCAAGCACTTCTACCGTGCATGGGACGACAGCGCCGCGAACCCCGAGGATGTGAAGCGCTTCCCGAAACTGGACCTCGTCACCATTGCCGATTTCGGCGGCTGGCAGAAAGCCCAGCCCGAGCATTTCGGTGACGGCGGCATCTTCGACCAGATCTATACGGGGATGTAACGGATGGCGCTGGCGCTTCTTCGCTCGCAGAAATCCCCCATGCCGGGCTTCGGGCTCGGCATGGGCATTACCATGACCATGCTGTCGCTGATCGTGATCCTGCCGATCGGGGCGCTGCTGGCCAAGGGCATCAGCTATGGCCCCGAAGGCGTCTGGGCCACGGTCAACACGCCGCGGGTCTGGGCGGCGCTATACCTGTCCTTCCGCCTGGCCTTTGTCGCAGCGGTCTTCAACCTGGTCTTCGGAACGCTGCTGGCCTGGGTGCTGGCCCGTTACGAATTCCCCGGCCGCCGTATCGTCGATGCGGTGGTGGACCTGCCCTTTGCCCTGCCGACCGCGGTTGCGGGGATTGCATTGACCGCCCTTTACGCCCCCAACGGCGCATTTGGCAGCATCGCGAAATCGCTGGGCCAGAAGATCGCCTATACCGAATGGGGCATCCTGATCGCGCTGATCTTCGTCGGGCTGCCCTTCGTCACCCGCACGGTCCAGCCCGTCATCGCCGAGATCGAGAGCGAGGTCGAGGAGGCCTCGGCAACCTTGGGGGCGGGTCGGCTCTATACGCTGCGCCGGGTGATCCTGCCGCTGCTGCTGCCCGCGGCGCTGACCGGCTTTGCGCTGTCGCTTGCCCGCGCGGTAGGCGAATACGGTTCGGTCATCTTCATCGCGGGCAACCTGCCGATGAAGACCGAAATCGCGCCGCTGCTGATCGTCATCAAGCTTGAAGAGTTCGATTATAACGGCGCGGCAGCCATCGGCATCGCCATGCTGCTTATCAGCTTCTCGATGCTTCTCGTCATCAACCTCATCCAGATCTGGAGCCGCCGGAGGATTGGTCATGTTTGACAGCACACTCAACGAGTCCTTCGTCCGGCCAGCCGAACGTCCCGCCTCGAAATGGCGCCCGGTCACCGAGGAAAGCCCGCTGACCCGCTGGATCCTGATCGCGGTCGCGCTGGGCGGACTTGCGGTGCTGGTCCTTGCGCCGCTGGCCGTGGTCTTTGCCGAGGCCTTGGCCAAGGGCGCAGGCGCGGCCATTGCCTCGCTCGCGCAGCCCGAGGCGCTTTCGGCGATCAAGCTGACGCTGCTGGTCGCGGGGATCTCGGTCCCGGTCAACGCAGTCTTCGGCGTCGCCGCCGCCTGGGTCATCACCAAGTTCGATTTCCGCGGCAAGGCCTTTCTGATCACCCTGATCGACTTGCCATTTTCGGTTTCGCCGGTGGTGGCGGGGCTGGCGCTCGTGTTGCTGTTCGGCAGTAACAGCCTGCTGGGCGGCTGGCTGGTCGCTTCGGGTTTCCCGATCATCTTTGCGCTGCCGGGGATCGTTCTCGCCTCGGTCTTCGTGACCTTCCCCTTTGTGGCGCGCGAACTGATCCCGGTCATGATCGAGCAAGGCCGTGCCGAGGAAGAGGCCGCGCTGACGCTGGGCGCTTCGGGATGGCGGGTCTTTCTGACCGTGACGCTGCCCAACATCAAATGGGCGCTGCTGTATGGTGTCCTACTGTGCAATGCCCGCGCCATGGGCGAATTCGGCGCGGTGGCGGTCGTTTCCGGCAAGATCCGTGGCCAGACCGCGACCATGCCGATCACCATCGAAATGCTCTATAACGAGTATCTTTCGGTGGCCGCCTTCACCCTGGCGGGTGTCCTGGCCGCGCTGGCGTTGCTGACGCTGGTGTTGAAGACCGGGCTGGAATGGCGCCATGCCGACCAGCTTGCCGCAACCCGTCGCCATTGAGGTTCCCATGCATATCGAAATCGACGAAATCGCCAAGAGCTTCGGCAACACCAATGCGCTGCGCCCGGTCAGTCTGGCCATCCCCTCGGGGGCGCTGGTCGCGCTGCTTGGGCCATCCGGGTCGGGCAAGACGACGCTGCTTCGCATTCTGGGCGGGCTGGAATTTCCGACCTCGGGCCGCGTGCTGTTCGACGGGCAGGACGCGACCGGCCTTTCCGTGCAGGAACGCCGCGCGGGCTTCGTCTTTCAAAGCTACGCGCTGTTCCGCCATATGACCGTGTTCGAGAACATCGCCTATGGCCTGCGTGCGCGGCCCCGTCGCACCCGCCCGCCCGAGGCCGAGATCGAGCGCCGGGTGACGAAGCTGCTGGACCTGATCCAGTTGCCGCAGATCGCCAAGCGCTTTCCGAACCAGCTTTCGGGCGGCCAGCGCCAACGGGTCGCCCTGGCCCGTGCGCTGGCGATCGAGCCGCGGATGCTGCTGCTGGACGAACCCTTTGGCGCGCTGGATGCCCGCGTCCGCAAGGAATTGCGCCACGGCCTGCGCGAGATCCACGACACCACCGGCCTGACCACCGTTTTCGTCACCCATGACCAGGACGAGGCAATGGAACTGGCCGACCTGGTCGTGGTCATGTCCATGGGCAAGATCGAGCAGGTCGGTCGCCCGCAGGACATTCGCGCCCGCCCGGCTACGCCCTTTGTGCGCGAATTCATCGAGGCGTGACCCGCCTTGTGCTCTGCTCCCGGCCGCAACGGCGTAGGGGTATTTGAAAAACGGTGAAACCGGGAGGCGGCGACGCGTCCCGGTCTCTCGTTGCCGGGTGGCGTCGTCGATTTCCTGTTTGCAGGGCGCGCGCCGCTGCCTAGGCTGGTCGCGGGAAGCGACCGGAGCGGCGGCATGGATGCCTATCCCCATCTCAAGATCCTGATCAGCCTGATCCTTGGGCTTGCGATCACCCGCGTGCTGTCGGGGCTGTCGCGCCGCGTCCAGCAACCTGCCTGGACCGAGGGCATGTTTTCCCAGATCGTCTGGTCGCTGGTGCTGCTGCTGGGGGCGGTGCATTTCTGGTGGTGGGAATTCGCGCTGCGTCGTGTCGATACCTGGCATTTCGGCGCCTATGTCTTCGTGCTGTCCTATGCCTCGCTGCATTTCCTGATGGCGACGCTGCTTTACCCTGACGCGCTGCCCGACCATGCCGAAAGCGAGCGTTTCTTCATGCGCCGCCGCGGGTTGTTCTTTGGGCTGTTTGGCCTGTCCTTTGCCTTCGATCTGGGGGACACCCTGCTGAAGGGCACGGCGCATCTGCAGGGTCTCGGGCCGGAATATCCGATCCGGCTTGGGCTTGGGGTGCTGGCCGCAATCCTGGCGCTGCGTGCGCGCAGCTCGCGTGCGGTCGGGCTGATCGGGCTGGCCTGGCTGGTCTATGACCTCAGCTGGATCATCCGGCGCTATGACGGGCTTGACTGACGCCTTTCCGCTTGCAGTCCGGCGCGGCCCGCATCTAGGCTGCGCATCTGCGAAGCCGGTCTCCGGCATGTCGCCCAGCCCCAGCCCGTCCGACAGCTTCGGAGCGGGGAAATTTCGCGCAGGACCGTCTCGGGCCCTTGCGCCTTGGCTTGCCACCGCTATAACCCCGGACGATTTATCAGCCGCCAGCCCGAGGACATCATGCCGAAAAGAACCGATATCAAATCCATCCTGATCATCGGCGCCGGCCCCATCGTCATCGGGCAGGCTTGCGAATTCGACTATTCCGGCGCCCAGGCCTGCAAGGCGCTGCGGGAAGAAGGCTACCGGGTCATCCTGGTGAACTCGAACCCGGCGACGATCATGACCGACCCGGAAATGGCGGACGCCACCTATATCGAACCGATCACCCCCGAGGTTGTCGAAAAGATCATCGCCAAGGAACGCCCCGACGCGCTTTTGCCGACGATGGGCGGGCAGACCGGCCTGAACACGGCGCTGGCACTGGCCGACATGGGCGTGCTGAACCGTTATGGTGTCGAACTGATCGGCGCGCAGCGCGCAGCCATCGAGATGGCCGAGGACCGCAAACTGTTCCGCGAGGCGATGGACCGCATCGGGCTGGAGAACCCGCGCGCGACCATCGTCGCCGCACCGAAACTGGCCAATGGCAAATACGACATCCAGTCGGGTATCGCGCAGGCGCTGGCCGATCTTGAAGAAATCGGCCTGCCCGCGATCATCCGCCCCGCCTTTACCCTTGGCGGCACTGGTGGCGGCGTGGCCTATAACCGCGACGATTACGAACGCATCGTGCGCTCGGGGCTGGAAGCCTCGCCCGTGGCGCAGGTGCTCGTCGATGAATCGCTGCTGGGCTGGAAAGAGTACGAATTCGAGGTCGTCCGCGACCGCGCCGACAACGCCATCATCGTCTGTTCGATCGAGAACGTCGATCCGATGGGCGTGCATACCGGCGACTCGATCACCGTCGCTCCGGCGTTGACCCTGACCGATCGCGAATACCAGCGCATGCGGAACGGAAGCATCGCCGTGCTGCGCGAGATCGGCGTGGAAACCGGCGGCTCGAACGTGCAATGGGCGGTGAACCCCAAGGACGGCCGCATGGTCGTGATCGAGATGAACCCGCGGGTCTCGCGCAGCTCGGCTCTGGCCTCGAAGGCGACGGGCTTCCCGATTGCGAAGGTCGCGGCGAAGCTGGCCGTCGGCTATACGCTGGACGAGCTGGACAACGACATCACCAAGGTGACGCCGGCCTCATTCGAGCCCTCGATCGACTATGTCGTGACCAAGATCCCGCGCTTTGCCTTCGAGAAATTCCCCGGATCGAAGCCGGAACTGACCACGGCGATGAAATCGGTGGGCGAGGTCATGGCGATTGGCCGGACGTTCCACGAGTCGCTGCAGAAGGCGCTGACCTCGATGGAGAATGGGCTGACCGGTCTTGACGAGATCGAGATCGTCGGCGCGCCCGAGAAATCGGCCATCGTCAAGGCGATCAGCGCCCAGACCCCCGACCGTGTGCGCCTGATCGCGCAAGCCATGCGCCACGGCTTGACCGATGACGAGATCGGACATGCGACCGCTTTTGATCCTTGGTTCCTGGCCCGCCTGCGCGAGATCGTCGATGCCGAGGACGTGGTCCGCGCCTCGGGCCTGCCCGCCGATCTGGACGGGCTGCGCAAGCTGAAGATGATGGGCTTCACCGATGCCCGCCTTGCGGCGCTTTCGGGGCGCTCGGAAACGGCCGTACGCCATGCCCGCCGCGCGCTGGAACTGCATCCGGTCTTCAAGCGCATCGATACCTGCGCCGCCGAATTCGAGGCGCAGACCCCCTATATGTATTCGACCTATGAAGCGCCCGCGATGGGCGATGTCGAAAACGAGGCTCGTCCCAGCGACCGCAAGAAGGTCGTGATCCTTGGTGGTGGTCCGAACCGTATCGGTCAGGGGATCGAGTTCGATTATTGCTGCTGTCATGCCTGTTTCTCGCTGACCAAGGCCGGCTTCGAGACGATCATGATCAACTGCAACCCCGAGACCGTGTCGACCGACTACGACACCTCGGACCGGCTGTACTTCGAACCGCTGACGCTGGAACATGTGCTTGAGATCCTGCGTATCGAGCAGGAAAACGGCACGCTGCACGGGGTCATCGTCCAGTTCGGTGGCCAGACGCCCCTGAAACTTGCCAACGCGCTTGAGGCCGAGGGCATCCCGATCCTGGGCACCAGCCCCGACGCCATCGACCTGGCCGAGGACCGCGAGCGGTTCCAGAAGCTGCTGAACGATCTGGATCTGCGCCAGCCGATCAACGGCATCGCCCGCAGCGATGCCGAGGCGCTGGAGATCGCCGGCCGGATCGGCTTCCCGCTGGTCATCCGCCCGTCTTACGTGCTGGGCGGCCGCGCGATGGAGATCGTGCGCGACATGGATCAGCTGAACCGCTATATCCGCGAGGCCGTGAAGGTGTCGGGCGACAGCCCCGTGCTGCTCGACAGCTACCTGTCCGGCGCGATCGAGGTCGATGTGGACGCGCTGTCCGACGGCAAAACCGTCCATGTCGCGGGCATCATGGAGCATATCGAGGAAGCCGGGGTCCATTCCGGCGACAGTGCCTGCTCGCTGCCGCCGCATACGCTGGACGCTGCCACCATTGCCGAGATCAAGTCCCAGACCGTGGCCATGGCCAAGGCGCTGAACGTCGTCGGCCTGATGAACGTGCAATTCGCGATCAAGGACGGCACGATCTACGTTCTCGAGGTGAACCCGCGGGCTTCGCGCACCGTGCCTTTTGTGGCCAAGGCCACCGACAGCGCCATCGCCTCGATCGCGGCGCGCCTGATGGCGGGCGAGCCGATGTCGAACTTCCCGGCCCGCGAGGCTTATCCGGCGAATGTCGGCCCGGAAACCGCGCTGCCTTTCGCCGACCCGCTGACGCTGGCCGACCCGAACACGCCCTGGTTCTCGGTCAAGGAGGCTGTGCTGCCATTCGCGCGCTTCCCCGGTGTCGACACGCTGCTTGGCCCCGAGATGCGCTCGACGGGCGAAGTCATGGGCTGGGATCGCACCTTTGCACGCGCCTTCCTGAAGGCGCAGATGGGCGCGGGCACGCACCTGCCGACCGAAGGTCTGGTCTTCGTCTCGGTCAAGGACGCCGACAAGTCCGATGCGCTGGCCGAGGCGGCCCGCGATCTGACCGGAATGGGCTTCCGTCTGCTGGCGACCAGCGGCACCGCGGAATTCCTGCGCGGGGCAGGGGTCGAGACGGAACTGGTGAACAAGGTCTATGAGGGCCGCCCGAACATTGTCGACCGTCTGAAGAACGGTGAGATCGTCATGGTCCTGAACACCACCGAGGGAGCGCAGGCCATTGCCGACTCGCGCGACATTCGGGCCGTCGCGCTGAATGACAAGATCCCCTACTTCACCACCGCTGCCGGAAGCATCGCGGCGGTGGCAGCGATCAAGTCGCGCGAAGAGGGAGAGGTCAGCGTCCGTTCGCTGCAAGCCTGATCCGCACGCCAGATCCGATTGAAATTCCTTGGGGGCCCCGCGCAAGCGGGGCCCCTTGCCATTTGCCTCTTGCGTTGGGGCAATCGCGCTTTCGGACCTTGGTCTCAGGTATTTTCAGACCTTGGGGTCAGGGACACTGCGCATCAGGTCTGACGACCCCGCGCAGGGGTCCGGACAGGCTGGAGCAATCGCAGGGCACGGCGCCAGATGGGGGTGGCTGGGACCAGAAATCCCGCCCAACTCAGGAGGATGACCGATGAAGACCCTGATGATCCTGGCTGCGCTGGCGCTGTCTGCCGCCCCGGCGCTGGCCCAGCCCGCGATGGTCGGCAAGACCGCCAGCGGCGAGGTGCTGGTCGATGCCAAGGGCATGACGCTTTACACTTTTGACAAGGACGGCGGCGGCGCCTCGGCCTGCGTGGGCGAGTGCGCGGTGAACTGGCCGCCGCTGCCCGCCGCATCCGACGCAAAGGCCGAGGGTGACTTCGCCCCCATCGCGCGGGCCGACGGTTCGGCCCAATGGGCCTACAAGGGCAAGCCGCTTTATACCTGGATCAAGGACAAGGCGCCCGGCGACATTACCGGCGATGGCGTGAAGGAGGTCTGGCACCTTGCCCGACCCTGAAGGGGGCAGGGGCTGGCCGGCGATTGTGGCCCGTCCCACCTGACCTGACCGGTGCACATGAAGAACGGCCGGGGACGCGGGTCTTCGGCCGCTTCTGCCTGCCGTGTCGGCAAGGGAACCGGCGCGGCGCCTGGGCGTTCACCGGAAAGGACCGGGCACATCCCATCCATCGGATGGCGCCCACTATCGCGGATTCAAAGGCTTGAATGGGGAAAGGGCGCGGGTGTCTCCGGCCCGCGCCCTCCCTCGTCGCTCGAGCGCACCCCACCACAAGCACGAAAGAGCGACTGTCTCGTAAAGGAATCGATCACCGCATCATGCCCTGCAACCCTGTCGCAGTCGAGCATTGCGCCAGAACCTTCGCGCAGGGCCACGGAGCAGAAGGGATGATACCAAATACTCGTTAAACTTCTAACGGGAACTGCAATGCACGACCGTGGGTTGAAGGAACTTGCCCGAATCCTGCCGATCTTCTGCGGCAACCGCGCGTCCTTTCGTCCCGATCTCATTGCGATCAGGATAGTCACATTCGGTCGTGAACGCGACGTGAAATCGAATAAAGAACTGATAAAAGCCGGGATTGGCGCCGAATAGTGATTCGTCTGGACCTTGTACAGGTGGGTAAGGACGGCATTTCCCGTTGCCCGCGCCGCCTCGCGCCGCTATCGCAGTCCAAAAGGTTCGGGATCCCATGAGCGTCAACAGTTTCGGCCGCGTCTTCACCTTCACCACCTGGGGCGAAAGCCACGGACCGGCGCTTGGCGTCACCGTGGACGGCTGCCCGCCGGGTGTCTCGCTGGATGAAGCCTTCGTGCAGCAATTCCTGGATCGCCGGCGTCCCGGAACCTCGAAATTCACCACGCAGCGGCAAGAGCCGGATCAGGTCCGCATCCTGTCCGGCCTGTTCGAGGGCAAGACTACCGGCACCCCGATCCAGCTGATGATCGAGAATACCGACCAGCGCAGCAAGGATTATGGCGACATTGCCCAGGCCTTCCGTCCAGGTCATGCCGACATTGCCTATCACCTGAAATACGGGATCCGCGATTATCGCGGCGGGGGACGCTCCAGCGCGCGCGAAACCGCGGCACGAGTCGCGGCAGGGGGCGTCGCGCAGGCGGCGTTGCAGGCGCTTGTGCCGGGGCTGAAGATCACCGGCTACATGGTCCAGATGGGTGCGCTTCACCTTGACCGGGCGAATTTCGATCCGTCCGAAATCCCGAACAATCCGTTCTTCCTGCCCGATGCCACGGCCGTGCCCGCGTGGGAGGAGTACCTGAACGGCATCCGCAAGGACCAGAACAGCGTCGGCGCCGCGATCGAGGTGCTGATCCAGGGTTGCCCGCCCGGCCTTGGCGCACCGGTCTATGGCAAGCTCGACACGGATCTGGCCGCGGCCATGATGTCGATCAACGCGGTCAAGGGTGTCGAGATCGGCGAAGGCATGGGCGCCGCCGCGCTAACCGGGACCGAGAACGCGGACGAGATCCGCATGGGCAATGACGGGCCGCGCTTTCTGTCGAACCACGCGGGCGGCATCCTGGGCGGCATCTCGACCGGGCAGGACATTGTCCTGCGCTTTGCGGTGAAGCCGACCAGCTCGATCCTGACTCCGCGCCGGACCATCAACCACAAGGGCGAGGAGATCGAGCTGATCACCAAGGGGCGGCACGATCCCTGCGTCGGCATCCGCGCCGTTCCGATCGCCGAGGCCATGACCGCCTGCGTGATCCTGGATCACCTGATGCTGGATCGCGCCCAGACCGGTGGTGTCCGCGGCACCATCGGCTGACGGGTTATCCACGGGATTCTTGCGGCGATGCGGTTTTCCGGGTTATTGTCACATAGCCGTCACACTTCCTTTGCATAAGCGTCGCATCTCGACACTAGGGATCGCGCAGGCCCTTCACGGCCCCCAGGAAATGTCAGGAGTCATCCTATGAAATCCGCGAAACTCGCTGTTTCGGCCCTTGCAATGATCGCCGCTTCGGCGACCATCGCCTCTGCCCGTGACCAGATCCAAGTCGCCGGCTCGTCGACCGTTCTGCCCTATGCCACCATCGTTGCCGAGGCTTTCGGCGAGAACACCGACTTCCCGACCCCGGTCGTGGAATCGGGTGGCTCTTCGGCCGGCCTGAAGAAATTCTGCGAGGGCGTGGGTGAGAACACCATCGACATCGCGAACTCGTCGCGGCCGATCAAGGAATCGGAAATCGCGGCTTGCAAGGGCGCGGGCGTCACCGACATCATGGAAGTCCGCATCGGCTATGACGGGATCGTCTTTGCCAGCGACATTTCGGGCAACGACTTCCAATTCACCGCGCAGGACTGGTTCAACGCGCTGGCCGCACAGGTCGTCAAGGACGGCAAGGTCGTCGCCAACCCCTATACCAAGTGGAACGAGATCCGCGCCGATCTGCCCGAGCAGGACATCCTGGCCTTCGTTCCGGGCACCAAGCACGGCACCCGTGAAGTGTTCGAGGAAAAGGTGATCGCGGCGGGCTGCAAGGAATCGGGCGCTGCCGATGCCTTCAAGGCCGAGCTGGGCGAAGAGAAGGCCGGCGAGGCCTGCATGGCGCTGCGCACCGACGGCAAGTCGGTCGACATCGACGGCGACTATACCGAGACCCTGGCCCGCATCCAGTCGGCCAAGAACGGCATCGGCGTCTTCGGCCTGTCCTTCTACGAGAACAACACCGACAAGCTGAAGGTCGCAACCTTCGCCGGCGTCACCCCCTCGACCGAGAGCATCTCGACGGGTGAATACGCCGTGTCGCGCCCGCTGTTCTTCTATGTGAAGAAGGCCCATATCGGTGAAATCCAGGGCCTGAAGGAATTTGTGGAATTCTTCGTCTCGGACGAACTGGCCGGTCCTGACGGGCCGCTGGCCGCCTATGGCCTTGTCTCGGACCCCGAACTGGCCGCGACCCAGGCTGCGGTTTCGGCTGAAACCGTCCTGACCAACTGATCCGGTCGGCGCGGGGTGCGATGACGCCTCGCGCCGCCTTCTTCCTTTCCCAACGCCCCGAGGCTCACATGCCTGTCTCCTGGACCCTGCTGATCGTCCTGGCCATGGCAGTTGCGGGATTCTTCATGGGCCGTTCGCGTGTTCTCGCGGCGGCCGGTGGCGATTCCCGTCGGCTGCATTCGCGCACCAGCTATTACGGCTGGAACGTCGCGCTGTTTACCGTTTTGCCTGCCCTGTTCCTGATCGCGATATGGATATTTGCGCAACCGGACGTGAATCGCACGCTGCTCGCGGGCGTGGCGCTGGTCCTGGCCATCGCGGGTCTTGTGATGACGCTGGGCCGCAGCACGCCCGAGTTCCGCGCCCGCATCGCGGTTGAAGCGGTTGTGCGCGGCCTGCTGATCCTGTGCTCCAGCATCGCGATCCTGACCACCGCCGGCATCGTCCTGTCGATGCTGTTCGAGACGGGGCAATTCTTCCGCCAATATTCGTGGAGCGATTTCTTCTTCGGCACGACCTGGTCGCCGCGCTTTGGCGGTGGGTCGCAACTGGGGATGTTGCCGCTGCTTTGGGGCACGCTTTACATCTCGATGATCGCGCTGGCCGTCTCAATCCCGATCGGGCTTTTCGCGGCGGTCTACATGTCCGAATACGCGACGCCCCGCATGCGCGGCATCGTGAAGCCGCTGATCGAGGTGCTGGCCGGGATCCCGACCATCGTCTATGGCCTTTTCGCGCTGACCATCGTCGGACCGCTGCTTCGCGACTATTTCGCGCAGCCGCTGGGGCTGGGCAGTTCGGGGTCGTCGGTGATGACCGCGGGACTGGTCATGGGGATCATGCTGATCCCGTTCGTCAGCTCGCTTTCCGATGACATCATCAACGCCGTCCCGCAATCGCTGCGCGACGGCGCGCTTGGCCTTGGTTCGACCAAGTCCGAGACCGTGCGCAAGGTCGTCCTGCCCGCAGCCCTTCCGGGCATCGTGGGCGCGATCCTTTTGGCCGCCAGCCGCGCCATCGGCGAGACGATGATCGTGGTGCTGGGGGCAGGCGCCTCGGCCCAGATGGGGCTGAACCCGTTCGAGGCGATGACCACCATTACCGTCAAGATCGTCAGCCAGCTGACCGGCGACACCGACTTCGCCGCGCCTGAAACGCTGGTCGCCTTTGCGCTTGGCCTGACCCTGTTCGTCCTGACGCTGGGGCTGAACATCTTCGCGCTCTACATCGTGCGCAAATACCGGGAGCAATACGAATGAGTGACGCCACCATTTCGGCCGGCGCCCCGGCTTCCCAACCCAGGGCCTCGCTGCTGGTCCCGGACGCCCGCACCCGCAAGCGCAATGCCGCCGAAGCGCGTTTCCGGGCCTATGGGCTTGGCGCGATCATCATCTCGCTTCTGGCGCTGGTGGTGCTGCTGTTCACCATCTTCGGCGGTGGCATCGGCGCGTTCCGCCAGACCTATCTGACGATCCCCGTCACGCTGGACGCGGCGCAGCTTGACAAGTCAGGCAACCGCGACCCCGAAGAGATCAAGAAAGTCCTGACGCTGGCCTATGGCAAGATCCTTGACCAGTCGCTTCAGGCAGTCATCGCGCAGAACGGCATCGCGATCGAGGGGATCGCCGACAAGGATGTTTCGAACCTGATTTCAAAAGAGGCCTCGGCCCAGCTGCGCGCGCAGGTGCTGGCCGACCCGGAACTGATCGGCCAGACCATCCAGGCGCGCGTCCTGGTGAACGGCCGCGTCGACGGCTTCTACAAGGGCCGGGTGACGATGGAGTCGGCCGCACGTGACAGCAATACCTCGCCGGCGCAGCTGCAACTGGCCGAGGCGCTGAAGGACAAGGGGATGCTGGCGACCAAGTGGAACTGGTCATTCCTGACCAATCCCGACGCATCGGACCAGCGCCCCGAGGCCGCAGGCGTGGGCGTGGCCATTCTCGGCTCGCTTTACATGATGCTGGTGGTGCTTTTCCTTGCCGTCCCGATCGGCACGGCCGCCGCGATCTATCTTGAGGAATTCGCGCCGAAGAACCGCCTGACCGACATCATCGAGGTGAACATCTCGAACCTTGCGGCGGTGCCCTCGATCGTCTTCGGTATCCTTGGCCTTGCCGCCTTCATCAACTTTGCCCACCTGCCGCAATCGGCGCCGATCGTGGGCGGGCTGGTGCTGGTGCTGATGACGCTGCCGCGCATCATCATTCCCGCCCGCGCGGCACTGAAGTCGGTCCCCCCCTCGATCCGCGACGCGGCGCTGGGGGTCGGGGCCTCGAAGATGCAGTCGGTCTTTCACCACGTCCTGCCGCTGGCGACGCCCGGCATCCTGACCGGCGTCATCCTGGGGCTGGCACAGGCGCTGGGTGAAACCGCGCCCCTGCTGCTGATCGGCATGGTCGCCTTCGTCAAGAACTTCCCGGCGGCCCCGCCCGCAGGGCTTTTCGATCCCGCATCGGCCCTGCCGGTCCAGGTCTACAACTGGACCCAGCGCGCCGACCCCGCCTTCATGGAGCGGGCATCGGGCGCGATCATCGTGCTGCTGATCTTCCTGCTTTGCATGAACCTTTTCGCCATCTTCCTGCGTCGCAAGTTCGAGCGGCGGTGGTAAATCCAGAAGGAGTTGCCAATATGAACGACATGAGAATTCTGGAGCGCGCCGTGCAGCAGACCGATATCAAGATTTCCGCCCGCAAGGTGCAGGTCTATTACGGTGAAAAGCAGGCCATCAAGGACGTGGATGTCGACATCCTCGACAAGACGGTCACGGCCTTCATCGGACCCTCGGGCTGCGGCAAGTCGACCTTCCTGCGCTGCCTGAACCGGATGAACGACACCATCGACAGCAGCCGGGTCGAAGGCAAGATCACGCTGGACGGCGAGGATATCTACGACAAGCGCGTCGACCCGGTGCAGCTGCGCGCCCGGATCGGCATGGTCTTCCAGAAGCCGAACCCCTTTCCGAAATCGATCTATGAGAACGTGGCCTATGGCCCGCGCATCCACGGCCTGGCCCGCAACCGGGCCGAGCTTGACGAGATCGTCGAGAAGTCGCTGCGCGGCGCCGCGCTGTGGAATGAAGTCAAGGACCGCCTGAACGAACCCGGCACCGGCCTTTCCGGCGGCCAACAGCAACGTCTTTGCATCGCGCGTGCCGTGGCCACCCAGCCGGAAGTGCTGCTGATGGACGAACCCTGTTCAGCCCTTGACCCGATTGCCACCAGCCAGGTTGAGGATCTGATCGACCAGCTTCGCTCGGAATATTCGGTGGTGATCGTCACCCACTCGATGCAGCAGGCCGCGCGCGTCAGCCAGAAGACCGCGTTCTTCCACCTGGGCAACCTGGTCGAATACGGCGACACCGATGACATTTTCACCCGGCCGCGCGATCCGCGCACGGAAAGCTATATCTCTGGCCGCATCGGCTGAGCCGGAAAAGGATATTATCATGAACAGCGAACGCCATATCATGTCGGCATTCGACCGCGATCTGGAGACCGTCCAGGCGCTGGTCGTCAAGATGGGCGGCATGGTCGAGACTGCCATCCACGACGCCGCCATCGCGCTTGAAACCCGCGACGAGGAACTGGCCGAGGAAGTGCGCCGCCGCGATGCCGCGATCGACGCGCTGGAGCACCAGATCAACGAAGAGGCCGCCCGCCTGATCGCCCTGCGCGCGCCTCGCGCGACCGACCTGCGCACCGCGCTGACCGTGATCAAGATCTCGGCCATCCTCGAGCGGGTCGGCGATTACGCCAAGAACATCGCCAAGCGCAGCCATGTGCTGGTCCACATGCCCGCGGTCGAAAGCTCGGGCATGGCGCTGCGCCGCATGTCGGGCACGGTCGAGGGCATGATGAAGGACGCCCTGGACGCCTATATCCAGCGCGACCCGGAACTGGCCGCGGACGTGCGCAAGCGCGACCTTGAAGTCGACCAGATGTATAACGCGCTGTTCCGCGAATTCCTGACCTACATGATGGAAGACCCGCGCAACATCACGGCCTGCATGCACCTGCATTTCATCGCCAAGAACATCGAACGCATGGGCGACCATGCCACCGGCATTGCCGAGCAGGTGATCTACCTCGCGACGGGCGAGCTGCCCGATGACGCGCGCCCGAAAAGCGAAAGCGTCACCCGCGCCACCCTGAACGAGGGAGAGGACTGAGACATGGCTCAGGCACAACCCTGCGTTCTGGTGGTCGAGGACGAGGGCGCGCAGCGGGAAGTCCTGAAATACAATCTCGAGGCAGAGGGCTTCTCGGTCGTTCTGGCCGAGAATGGCGACGAGGCGATGCTTCTTGTCGCCGAGGAACAGCCTGATCTGATCGTCCTGGACTGGATGCTGCCGAATGTCAGCGGGATCGAGGTCTGCCGCCGCGTCAAGGCGGATCCCAACACCCGCCAGATCCCGATCATCATGCTGTCGGCCCGCTCGGAAGAGGTCGACCGCGTCCGGGGGCTGGAAACCGGCGCCGATGACTATGTCATCAAGCCCTATTCGGTGGTCGAGCTGATGGCCCGCCTGCGCACGCAGCTGCGCCGCACGCGGCCCGCCTCGATGGGCGAAAGGCTGAGCTTTGCGGATATTATTCTGGATGCGGGCGAGCATCGCGTCTTTCGCGCCGGAACCGCGCTGCACCTTGGCCCGACCGAATTTCGGCTTCTGTCGACGCTGATGGAAAAGCCCGGCCGCGTCTGGACGCGCGAGCAGCTTCTGGACCGGGTCTGGGGACGGGACATCTATGTCGACACGCGCACGATCGACGTGCATGTCGGGCGTTTGCGCAAGGCGCTGATGGTGAACGGGGGGGACAATCCCGTGCGCACCGTCCGGGGAACCGGCTATGCGCTAGGTTGAAAGACCGGGGAAACCCTGAAGACCGCGGGCTGAACGCCCGCGGTCTTTTCGCATGCCGTCACGACCCGCTTTGTTCCAGCAGGTCGGTGATCCGGCGGATGGCGACGCGGCGGTTGTCGCGGGTGTCGCCTTCGGTCGGAACCAGCAGGAACTCTTCACCATAGCCCTGCACCACCATGTTTTCCGGCGGCACCTGGTAATACTCTGTCAGGGCCAGCGCGACGGATTCGGCGCGGCGGTCCGACAGGGCAAGGTTCGCGGCATTCGAGCCGACGGCGTCGGTATAGCCCTCGATCATGTAGACCTCGTTCGGGTTCTGATCGATCGAGTCGCGGATCACCTTGCCGAGCGTTGCCAGTTGCTCGGCCTGGTCCGAGGACAGCGCAGCCGAGCCGGTGTCGAAGGTCACGTCGGGCACGTTGACCGGCGCAACCAGCGAGCGGACCTCGGGGATGTCGCGGATCTGGCCCAGGGTAAAGCGACGGTCCGTTCCGGATTCGCGCAGAAGCGCGGTCCGCAGGTCATCCTCGTTCCAGGGCTGACTGCTGTATTCCACAGGCTGCGGCGCCGGCAGGGTCGAAACCTGGACGGGGCGGACATTGGTGTTGTCCATCAGCCGCGTGGCCGTGCCGTCCGGACGGATCAGCGTGCGTTGCAGGACATTCGTGTCCGCGTCGCGGATCGTCACCACACGGCTGCCGTCCGCTCGCAGCACCGTGGTCCGGGTCGAACCGTCGTTGAAGGTCTCGGTCTGCACGTCCGAACCCGGCTGATACAGCAGCGCATTGTCATCGCGCACGATCTGCTGGCTGCCGTCAGGCAGGGTCAGCACGGCCCGGTCGCCGGTGTTCAGGGCAACCTGGCGGTTGCCGCTCAACATGCTGCCGACGGCATAGCCTGCGACGCCCGCCAGAAGCAGCTTGGCGATGTCGCTGCCGTGGTCGTCATCATCATCGTCGTCACGGTCGTTCCAGTAATCGTCGTCATAATAGCGGTTGTCGCGATAGTAGCGGTCGTCACGGTAGTCGTCGCGACGATCCAGCTGGCGTTCGCGCCGGTCCACCCGACGTTCGTCCTGCCGCAATTCCTGTTCCCGACGGTCCAGATTGCGGCGGATCTGCTCATTGCGGCGTGCATCGCGGGCCTGCATCCCGTCCTCGATCCGGTTATGGAAATCCTGGTTCGAGCGGCGTGCGTTCTCCTGCGTAATCCGGCGTTCCCTGACCTCGCCACGCGCCTGGTTGCCTGCGGCGGCCGCGGTGAGAGCGGCTGCGGCGGGTGCGCGGTTGCGTTCCGCAGCCTGGCGGGCCAATGCGTTCGGAGGCGTGTGACGGGCCTCGGGCGCGGGCAGGGCGGCCTTGCCCTCACCCGTCTGGATCTTGCGGAACATCTCCTTGGAGGTCAGCTGCTGGGGCTGGGGCCGGGTGTTCTGATTGGCCGCGCGCTGCTGTTCTTGTCGCTGGCGCAGCTGCTCAGCAGTCAACGGGCGGGGCTGGGCGTTATTGCCCGGCTGAACCGCGCGCTGGCCATCGGGGCGCGGCGGGTTCGGGCGCTGCTGATTGGCCTGCTGCTGTCGGCGCCGCGCCTCGTCCGCGCGCTGCGCATCGCCCTGGTGACCGGCGCGGCGCTGTTGATCCATGCGCTGTTGATCGGCATTTTGCCGCGGCCGCTGCTTTTCTTCCATCGCGCGGCGAAGTTCGTCCGCGTTTGCTGGCGGCGCCTTCTGCTGGCGACCCGGTTCGGCGCGCGGGGGCTGCTGTTGGGTATTGCGTTGCGGGCGTTGACCTTCATCGCCCATCACCGCGTTGCGTGCCGCGTCACGGGAATCGCGCGCGCGGTCCGGTGCCCCCGGTTGGTCCTTGGGCTGCGGACGCGGCTTGGCCTGCTGTTCGGGCTGGCGCTGTTCACGCTGCGGTTGGGGCCGGCGCTGTTCGGGCTGCGCCTGCTTTTGTTGCTCGGCGGGCTTCGGCTTGCGCGGCTGTTCCTGCTGCGCCTGCTGGACCTGAGGCTTGGGACGCTGCTGTTTTTCCTGCTGCTCGGCGCGTTCGCGTCGCTGCTGCTGCTGTTCCTGCTGCTTGCGCTGTTGCTGCTGCTGTTCTGCATGAGCCTTCTGCTCTTGCTGCTTGCGCTGCTGCTGCTGGCGTTGCTGCTGTTGGCGCTGCTGCTCGGCCCGCGCCTTCTGCTCTTTCTGCTTCTGCTCTTGCTGCTTGCGTTGCTGTTGCTGCTGGCGCTCCTGCAGCGCTTTCTGGGGCAGGATGACCTGTTCCTGCGCCGGAGCGCCCTGCGCGAATGCGGGGGCAATCTGCGGCGCGATCAGGGACAGGCTCGCCACGATGGCGGTGGTAGTTTTCAAGATGCGACGCATGTCGGTTCCTCTTCCGATGACGCCTGATGGGATTGCATGAAAAACCACTGTTGCGGATGCCCAGTTCCCCAACAAACCCGTTACCGGGCGTCGACGGGCCATATCCCGCCGATGGCGCATTGGCAGGAATAGCTGGGCGAAATGCATATCTCCGGGAAATTTGGGCGTTTTGTCGGCGGCGGGGCTGACGGTTCAGGCCAGCCGCACGATCCGTCCGCCGCTGAGGCGTTGGATGCGGCCCGCCAGTTCCAGTTGCAGCACCACCGGGGCCATCGTCGCGGCAGGAATGCCAAGGTCCCGAATCAACAGGTTTTCCTCGGTCGGGCTGGGCCCCAGCATGGCGAGGATCCGCCCTTCAAGGCCGACCGGGCCGCCCTGATCGCGCCCCCGCATTGGCAAAGGCCGATCTGGCTGGGTGGAAGGCGGGGGCAGGACGGGTGCCGCCGCATCGGGGGCAGTCACCGGCCGCGTTGGGACCGCCTCGGTCCCCAGCGCCGCAAGCACGTCCTGCGAATTGCGAATCAGCAGCGCGCCGTCGCGCAGCAGCGCATTGCAGCCAGCGGCGCGGGCATCCATCGGATGGCCCGGCACCGCCATCACCTCGCGCCCCTGGTCCAGTGCGGCGCGGGCCGTGATCAGGCTGCCCGAGCGATGCGCGGCCTCGATCACCACCACCGCGCGCGACAGGCCCGAGATGATTCGGTTCCGGGCGGGAAAATGACGGGCCACCGGATCGGTTCCCGGCGGCTGTTCCGAGACTAGCAGGCCTGTCTGGCAGATCGCGTCGGCCAGCGCGCCATTCTCGGCCGGATAGATGCGGTCGATGCCACCTGCCATGACCGCGACCGTGCCGGGGCCAAGCGCGGCTTCATGGGCGACGGTGTCGATGCCGCGGGCCAGCCCGGCAATCACCGTGACACCTGCCTCGGCCAGCCCCAGTGAAAGCCCGCGCGCCATGCGCAAACCCAAGGAGGAGGCATTGCGCGCCCCCACGACCGCGACGCATGGCGGGTCCAGCGCCTCGGTCCGGCCCCTGATCCACAGGATCGGCGGGGCCTCGGGGATGTCGCGCAGGGCTGGGGGATAGGCGGGGTGGTCCCAGGTCAACAGCTGGGCTCGGGCCCGTTGGCCTGCTGCGATCTCGGCCTCTGCCTCGGCGATGGAGAAGGGGGCATAGCCGCTGATCCCGGCCATCCGCGCGATTTCCGGCAGGGCGTCCAGCGCGGCTGAGGCAGATCCGTGTTCGGCCAGCAGGCGGTGGAAGGTCGCGGGGCCGACCTTGCGCGAGCGGATGAGACGCAGCACGGCAAGCCCTCCATCGCCCGGAGGTATGGCGCATCCGTGGTGGGGGTCGAAGGGAAGCCGTCCTGCCATTGTTCCACGCCTCAGCCTCATCCGCCCGCAGGTGATGACATGGAAAAGGTTAACAACGGGTTAGCGCGCCAAGACGAACCAGCCCGGCAGGATCACGAGGCCGAGCCGCCGACCGTCAGACCGCCGATCATCAGGCTGGGCAGGCCGACGCCCACCGGAACCCATTGGCCCTGTTTGCCGCAGTTGCCGATCCCCGGATCCAGCGCGAGATCGTTGCCGATGGCGCGGATCTGATGCAGCGCGGTCGCTCCGTCCCCGATCAGCGTTGCGCCCCGGATCGGATCGCCGACCTGACCGTTCTTCACGCGATAGGCCTCGGTGCAGGAAAAGACGAACTTGCCGTTGGTGATATCGACCTGACCGCCGCCGAATCCAACGGCATAGATCCCGTCCTTGAGATCCGACAGGATCGCAGCGGGGTCGTCAGAGCCCGGCAGCATGAAGGTATTGGTCATGCGCGGCATCGGCGCATGGGCATAGCTTTGGCGTCGCCCGTTGCCGGTAGGTTCGACCCCCATCAGCCGCGCGTTCTGGCGGTCCTGCATGTAACCGACAAGGACGCCGTCCTCGATCAGGACATTGCGGCCGGGGGCCGAGCCCTCGTCATCGACCGAGATCGAGCCGCGGCGATCGGGAATGGTGCCGTCGTCGATCACCGTCACGCCGGGCGCGGCGACGCGTTGGCCCAAAAGCCCGGCAAAGGCGGAATGTCCCTTGCGGTTGAAGTCGCCTTCAAGCCCATGACCCACGGCCTCGTGCAGCAGGATGCCGGGCCAGCCGGGACCAAGGACGATATCCATGACACCCGCCGGGGCCGGGACCGAGCGCAGGTTGACCAGGGCGATCCGCAGGGCCTCGCGTACCTGTGCCTGCCACTGCTCGGGCGCGATCAGACCGTCCAGCGCGACGCGCCCGCCACCGCCGGCATTGCCCGATTCGCGGCGGCTGTTCGATTCCACGATGACCGAGACGTTCAGCCGCGCCATCGGGCGGATGTCGGTCGCAAGCCCGCCCTCCGGACGAAGGATCGCGACTTCCTGCACCGAGGTCGACACGCTGGCCGAAACCTGAACGACGCGGGGGTCAAGATCGCGCGCGAAGGCGTCGATTTCACGCAAAAGCGCGACGCGCGCGGCGAAGCTGACATTTCCGGCCGGGTCGATCGGTTGGTAAAGCGGGGTGATGGCGCCGCTGGGGGGCAGGGCAAGGGTGCCGCCGCCATCGCCCACGGCAAGGCGGACTGTCTGCGCGGCCTGCTTCAGCGCGCTTTCCTCGATCTCGGTCGAATGGGCATAGCCGGTGACTTCGCCACGCACGGCACGCAGGCCGAATCCCTGCTCGGCATCATAACTTGCGGTGCGCAGGCGACCGTCGTCAAAGGCAAGGGTCTCGGCGCGCGAACGCTCAAGGAACAGCTCGCCATCGTCCGCACCATCCAGCGCATCCTTGAGGATCCGCAACGCGCGGTTGCGGTCAAGGTGGGTTTCGAAGGGTGAAAACGGCGAGTCGGTCATGCGAAAGTCCTTGTGCCAGAAGGCATCGACTAGGGGTTTTTTGGTCGCAAGTCGATAGGTATGACTTGCCCGTGATGGGAAGATATGCTTGTCAAACGATACCAATGTCGGCCGGGCAGGAGGACCTGAGCCCGCCGGCGGGACGTAGGCAACGGGATGGGATGATGGCAATTGCGACGATGCGCCGCGCTGCTGCGGTGGGACTTGGCCTTGGACTGACGGCAGTGGCGGGGCTTCCTGCTGCGGCACAGGAGGTACTTGGCGACCTGCCTGTGATCGGCAAGCCGCATAATGGCGGCATGGGATTCCAGCCGGCTTCCAGCCCTCTGGCCCATGACCAGCAATGGCTGGACCACTTCACCCTGTATATCATTACCGCGGTGACGATCTTCGTCTGCCTGCTGCTTCTGATCTGCATCGTGCGCTACAATCACCGCGCGAACCCGGTCCCGGCGCGCTTCACGCACAACACGCCCCTGGAAATCACCTGGACCCTGATCCCGGTGCTGATCCTGGTGGCGATTGGCGCCTTCTCGCTGCCGATCCTGTTCCGCAGCCAGGAAATGCCCAACGATCCGGATCTGGTGATCAAGGCCATCGGCCACCAGTGGTACTGGTCCTATGAATATCCGAATGACGGGATCGCCTTTGACGCGATGCTGCTGGAAAAGGACGCGCTTGCGGACGCAGGCTATTCCGAGGATGAATACCTGCTTGCCGCGGACAACCCCGTCGTGGTTCCCGTGGGCAAGAAGGTCCTGGTCCAGGTCACCGCGACCGACGTGATCCACGCCTGGACCGTGCCCGCCTTTGCCGTCAAACAGGACGCCGTTCCCGGCCGGATCGCGCAACTGTGGTTCGAAGTCGATCAAGAAGGCGTGTATTTCGGTCAGTGCTCCGAACTTTGCGGCATCAACCACGCCTATATGCCGATCGTCGTGAAGGCCGTGAGCCAGGAGAAGTACGATGCATGGCTGGCCGGCGCGAAAGAAGAATTCGCGGCCGACGCCTCTGATTACCTGCCCGCCCAGCCGATCAGGCTGGCCCGGGCGGAATAAGGACAGGACGTGACGGATATCGACGCATATCACGGGCCGGCCGAGGCTGGCTTTGGCGACTATGTCGCCCTGCTCAAGCCGAGGGTGATGTCCCTTGTGGTGTTCACGGCCTTTGTCGGCCTGTGGATCGCGCCACAGCCGATGAACCCCTTCGTGGCCTTCTGCGCGGTGCTGTTCATCGCGCTGGGGGGCGGGGCATCCGGCGCGCTGAACATGTGGTATGACGCGGATATCGACGCGGTGATGAAACGCACCGCCAACCGGCCGATCCCGGCCGGATTGGTGCCCAAGCAGGACGCCCTGGCGCTTGGCCTTGGGCTGTCGCTGCTGTCGGTCATGATGCTGGGGCTGGCTGCGAACTGGTTCGCCGCGGGTTTTCTGGCCTTCACCATCTTCTTCTATGCCGTGGTCTATACGATCTGGCTGAAGCGCTCGACCCCGCAAAACATCGTCATCGGCGGTGCGGCGGGGGCCTTCCCGCCCATGATCGGCTGGGCCTGCGCCACCGGCGGCATCGGGCTGGAATCGCTGCTGATGTTCGCGCTGGTCTTCTTCTGGACGCCGCCCCATTTCTGGGCGCTGGCGCTGTTCATGAAGGAAGACTACCACAAGGCCGGGATCCCCATGCTGACGGTGACGCATGGCCGTGCGGCGACCCGTCGCCACGTCTTCGGCTATACGCTGGTGCTTGCGCCCTTTGCGATCTGGCTGGGCTTCACCTCGGTCGGCGGCTGGCTTTATCTGTCGGTCTCGGCCGTGCTGAACCTGCTGTTCATCGCGGGCGGCTGGCGCATCCTGCGCCGCAGTGAAGACCAGGCGATTGCCGATGGCTATCGTGTCGAGAAGAAGTATTTCCGCCTGTCGCTGTATTACCTGTTCCTGCATTTCCTTGCGCTTCTTGCGCAGCATTGGGTGGGGGCATGGTGATGTTTCCGCAGGTTGAACACGAACTTCACAAGCGTCGCCGCGGCCGGAACCTTGGCCTTCTGGTCGTCCTTCTGGCCTTTGTGGCGCTGGTCTTCGGACTTTCGATCGTCAAGATCACCAACGGCGACCAGATGGAGGGGTTTGACCACCGTCCTCGTTCGTCGATGCTGCCCAAGGATCCCAACCCGCCGGCACGCAATTCCGGCCCGATCGCAGCCCCCGGCACGCCCGGCGCGGCCGCCCTGTCGCAACCAAAGGTGGAGCAATGACGCAGAACCCACGCTCGCATGGTCGCACTGCGGGGATGCTGGTCGGCGTCGTCGTCACCATGGGCGCGTTGGCCTGGGCTGCCGTTCCCTTCTACGACTGGTTCTGCCGCGTCACCGGCTATGGCGGGACGACGAACGTCGCCGAGCAAAGCTCGGACGTCATCCTGGATGAAAAGGTCCGTGTCCGCTTCGACGCCAATGTCGATCCCAATATGGGCTGGACCTTCCGACCGATGCAGCGCGACATGCAGCTGCGCATTGGCGAGAACGCCATCGCCTTCTACGAGGCGATCAACAACACCGACCAGCCGATCACGGGCACGGCCAGCTACAACGTGGCACCCGACGCGGCTGGCTATTTCTTCAACAAGATAGAGTGTTTCTGCTTTACCGAGCAGACCCTGCAACCGGGTGAGCGGGTCGAGATGCCCGTCAGCTTCTTCGTCGATGCGGGGATCGTGGATGACCGGGACGCAAGCCGCATTCGCGACATCACGCTTTCCTATACTTTCCACCGGACCGAGTCCGCGGCGCCGAAACAGGCGGCGCTGACGCAGGGGACCGACCAGAAGTTCAACTAAAGCAACAAGACGCAGCAACAGCGGAACGCAGCCATGGCCCATGTAAAGAACCACGACTATCAGATCCTTCCGCCTTCGATCTGGCCGCTCTTGGGCGCGATCGGCGCCTTCATCATGTTGTCCGGCGCTGTGGCCTGGATGAAAGGGATCACCTTTTTCGGTGCCCCGATCGAAGGGCCCTGGATGTTCCTGATCGGCTTTGTCGGGGTTCTTTACGTCATGTTCGGCTGGTGGTCGGATGTCATCACCGAGGGTGAGACGGGCGAACATACCCCTGTCGTGCGGATCGGCCTGCAATACGGCTTCATCCTGTTCATCATGTCCGAGGTGATGTTCTTCGTCGCCTGGTTCTGGGCCTTCATCAAGAACGCGCTTTACCCGATGGGACCGGACAGCCCGATCAAGGACGGCGTCTGGCCGCCGGAAGGGATCACCACCTTCGACCCCTGGCACCTGCCGCTGATCAACACGCTGATCCTGCTGCTTTCGGGCGTCGCCGTGACCTGGGCGCACCACGCCTTTGTCCACGATGGTGATCGCAAGACCACGATCAACGGCCTGATCGTCGCCGTGATCCTTGGCCTCTGCTTCACCGCGCTGCAGGCCTATGAATACAGCCACGCCGCCTTTGGGCTGGCCGACACGGTCTATGCCGGCACCTTCTTCATGGCCACGGGCTTCCACGGCGTCCACGTCATCATCGGTACGATCTTCCTGTTCGTCTGCCTGATCCGCCTGCTGCGCGGCCAGATGACCCAGAAGCAGCATATCGGCTTCGAGGCGGCGGCGTGGTACTGGCACTTCGTCGACGTCGTCTGGCTGTTCCTGTTCGTCGTAATCTATATCTGGGGCCGCTGAACCCCGCAGGAATTCATGGCGGCGCGGGGAAGCACCCTCGCGCCGTCTTTCTTTTGGATGGGCTGATGCGCCGCTATCTTTTTCCGCTGATTATCGGTGTGCTTGGCACGGCGATCCTGATTTCCCTCGGTGTCTGGCAGCTTGGCCGCCTTGAATGGAAAGAGGACATGCTGGCCCAGATCCAAAGCCGGATCGAAGGGCCACCCCGGCCACTGCCCGCCCGGTACGAGCCCGAGATGAAATACACGCCGGTCACGCTGTCGGGTCGCACCACCGGTGATGAAATCGACGTCCTGTCGGGGACGCGTGAAAGCGGGGGCGGCTATCAGATCGTCTCGGCCTTCGTCACCGACGACGGGCGGCGCATCCTTCTGGACCGCGGCTTCGTCGATCAGGATCACCGCCACGCGCCACGCCCCCCGGTCGATCTTGCCGTCATCGGCAACCTGCATTGGCCCGAGGAAAAAAGCTCATCGACGCCCGCGCCGAACCTGTCCGAGAACATCTGGTTCGCCCGCGACGTGCCCGCCATGGCCGAGAAACTGGGGACCGAGCCGCTGCTGGTCGTCGCGGCCCAGGTCTCGGGCGACGCGCAGGGGATCGAGCCGATTCCGGTCGCAATTCAGGGCATCCCGAACAACCACCTGAGCTATGCGGTGCAATGGTTCATGATCGCTGCGGTTTGGGCAGGGATGACAGTTGCGCTGATCTGGCGTATCAGGCAACGTCAATTCTAGAGGATCACGATGCGCTACGTTTCGACCCGCGGCCGGGCAGAGGTTCTGGATTTCGCGCAGGCCATGATGACCGGGCTTGCCCGTGACGGGGGGCTGTATCTTCCCGAGACAATCCCGACCTTCACCCGCGAAGACATAGCCGCGTTGGACGGGCTGCCTTACGAGGAAGTCGCGCTGCGCGTGATCACGCCGTTCGTCGGCACCAGCTTTTCGCAGGACGAACTCAAGGGGGCCATCGCCCGCGCCTATCAGGGGTTCGACCATGTCGCCCGCGCGCCGATGGTCCAGCTGGCCCCGGGGCATTTCCTGCTTGAGCTGTTCCACGGGCCGACGCTGGCCTTCAAGGACTTCGCGATGCAGTTGATCGGCCAGCTGTTCCAGCTGGCGCTTGCGAAATCCGGGGATCGGGTGGCGATCCTTGGCGCGACTTCGGGCGATACCGGTTCGGCCGCGATCGAGGCGTTTCGCGGGCTTTCGAATGTCGATGTCTTCATCATGTACCCGCATGGGCGCGTCAGCGAGGTGCAGCGCCGGCAGATGTCGACGCCCGCCGATGCGAATGTCCATGCGCTGGCCGTCGACGGTACGTTCGATGATTGCCAGGCACGGCTGAAGGACCTGTTCAACGACCACGAATTCCGTGATGCGGTCGGGCTGGCAGGCGTCAACTCGATCAACTGGGCGCGTGTTCTTGCGCAGATCGTCTATTACTTCACGGCTGCTGCCAGCCTTGGCGCGCCGCTGCGCGAGATCGACTTCACCGTTCCGACCGGGAATTTCGGCGACATCTTTGCTGGGTCCATTGCCAAGGCGATGGGGCTGCCGATCGGCAAACTGGTGGTTGCGACGAACCAGAACGACATCCTGCACCGCGCGCTTTCGACCGGCGAATACCGCGTCGGCACGGTTGAACCCTCGATCAGCCCGTCGATGGATATCCAGGTCAGTTCGAATTTCGAACGCGCGCTGTGGCTGGCCTATGGCCGTGACGGCGCCGCTGTCAGCCAGCTGATGGACGAACTGAAATCCGGGGGCTTCGCCGTCAGCCAGGGCGCGCTGCAGCACTTGCGCGAAACCTATGTCTCGGGCCGCGCCTCCGAGGATGAGACGACCGCGATGACCGCCACCGTCCATGCCGAAACGGCCGAGGTGATCTGCCCGCACACCGCCGTCGCGATCAAGGTCGCGCGCGAACACCTGCGGCCGGGCGTGCCGATGATCTCGCTGTCGACGGCCCATCCCGCCAAATTCCCGGATGCGGTCGAGGCGGCCATCGCGGTTCGTCCGGCGCTTCCGGCGCATATGGCCGACCTGTTCGACCGCGACGAACGGATCACGCGGGTTGAAAACGATGCCGACAAGATTAAGTCGCTGATCCTTGAACGGAGAACAGTGTGAACCAAACCCGCATCAGCACCCTGCCCAACGGATTGCGCGTCGTGACGCGCGACATGCCTGGCCTGCATTCGGCCACCATCGGGATCTGGGTCGGTGCCGGCTGCCGCGACGAACGCGCCGAGCAGAACGGCATTGCCCATTTCCTTGAGCATATGGCGTTCAAGGGAACGCCGACGCGCAGTGCGCTGCAGATCGCCGAGGCGATCGAGAATGTGGGCGGCTATATCAACGCCTATACCTCGCGTGACGTGACCTCGTATTACGCGCGGGTTCTGGCGGGCGATGTCGAACTGGCGCTGGACGTGATCTCGGATATCGTGCTGAACCCGATCTTTGACCAGCGCGAGATCGAGGTCGAGCGTGGGGTGATTCTGCAGGAAATCGGGCAGTCCCTGGACACGCCCGATGACGTGATCTTCGACTGGCTGCAAGAGGCGGCCTATCCGGACCAGCCCATGGGGCGCACGATCCTTGGTCCGGCCGAGCGTGTCAGCAATTTCAGCCGCGAGGATCTGTCTGGCTTCATCACCGAGCATTACGGCCCCGAACGGATGATCGTGGCCGCTGCCGGTGCGGTGGACCACGACCGCATCCTGCGTCAGGTCGAAACGATCTTTTCGCATTCTCCAGCCCGCCCGCTGACTTCGCGCGAGCCTGCCCGCTGGCAGGGTGCCGAGACGCGGCGCGTCAAGAAACTGGAACAGGCCCATTTCGCGCTGGCCTTCGAGGGACCGGGTTACATGGACCCGGATTTCTATGCCGCGCAGATCTGGACTTCGGCGCTGGGGGGCGGAATGTCGTCGCGCCTGTTCCAGAAGATCCGCGAGGAGCGGGGCCTTTGCTATTCGATCTTCGCGCAATCGGGTTTCCATGACGATACCGGCATGGTCACGATCTATGCCGGGACCTCCGGCGAACAGGTCGCGGATCTTGCGAACCTGACCATCGACGAGATGAAACGCGCCGCCGAGGACATGACCGAGACCGAGATCGCGCGCGCCCGCGCACAGCTCAAGGCCGGGTTGCTGATGGGGCTGGAAAGCCCGACAGGGCAGGCCGAGCGGATGGCCCGATCGCTGGCGATCTGGGGTCGCATTTCGGAACCTGCCGAAGTCGCCGAGCGTATCGACGCGGTGACTGTGGCAGATGTCCGCGCCCATGCCGAGCGTCTGATCCAGAATGCAAGACCGGCTCTTGCACTCTACGGCCCGGTGCGCTCTGCTCCGTCCAGAGAGAAGCTCAGTCAAAGGCTTGCTGCCTGATGTTCAACCGCCGCCGTCCGCCTCGTCTTGAAACCGAGCGGATGGTGCTGCGCCTGCCGGTCCATGCCGATTTCGAGGCATGGGCCGCGCTTCGGGTCCACAGCCGGGATTTCCTGACCCCTTGGGAACCCGTCTGGGCGCCAGATCACCTGTCCAAGAAAAGCTTTACCAACCGTGTCTACTGGGCGCAGCGGGCGAATCGGAATGGCAATGCACTGCCGCTGTTCCTGATCCGGAACGACGATGTGCTGCTGGGGGCGATCACGCTGGACAATATCCGCCGTGGTCCTGCCCAATCCGCAACCATCGGCTATTGGATCGGCGAGCCTCATGCCCGGCAGGGTTACATGCGCGAGGCCATCGCAGGGCTGGTCGGTCATGCGTTTTCCGTCATGGACCTCAGCCGGATCGAGGCGGCCTGCCTGCCCGAGAATGCAGCCTCTCGCGGGGTGCTGGAAAAGGCGGGCTTCAAATATGAAGGGGTCGCGCAAAGCTATCTGCAGATCAACGGGCGCTGGCGGAACCACGTCCTTTACGCGAACCTGCGCCATGACCGGCGCGGCAAGACCGAGGTCCGCTGACCCATGGCGTCGCCCCTGAACCCTGCGGATCAGGCGCTTGCAGACCGGTTGCCGCCGGGTGTCCTGCGACCCGTCACCCCCGCCTATCTTGAAGAGCCGCGCGCTCGCTATCAGGGGCAGGCGGGATTGGTCGCCGCCCCCCGCACGACCGAGGAGGTCGCCCAGATCGTCCGGGCCTGTGGCGCGGCAAGGGTCGGGATCGTGACGCGGGGAGGGGGAACGGGGCTGGTCGCGGGGCAGGTGATGCCCGACGGGCCCGCTCCGCTGGTTTTGTCGCTTGAGCGGATGACCGCCCTGCGCGGCATCTGGCCCGAGGAAAACGTTCTGGTGGCCGAGGCGGGGATGACGCTTCAGGCCGTGCGGGACGCGGCAGAGGCGCAGGGGCGCCTGTTTCCGCTGTCCCTTGCCAGTCAGGGAACCGCGGCGATCGGGGGGTGCCTGTCCACCAATGCGGGCGGTGTGACCGCGCTGCGCTATGGCACCGCACGCGCTCTTTGCCTTGGGGTCGAGGCCGTGCTGCCGGATGGCAGCGTGGTCCATGATCTCAAGCGACTGCGCAAGGACAATACCGGCTACGATCTGCGCGACCTGCTGATCGGGGCCGAAGGCTCGCTGGGGATCATCACCGCGGCCAGCCTGAAGCTGGTCCTGCCGCCGCCGAATACCGGCGTTGCCATGTTGCAGGTGCCGTCACCCGAAGCCGCGCTAAGCCTGCTCGCGCTGGCCGAGCGGCACATGGCCGGGGGTGTCACCGCGTTCGAACTGATCGGGGGCGAGGGGCTGGCCTTTCTGGCGGAAACCCTGCCCGAGATCCGACAACCGCTGCCGGGGGCGGCGTGGTCCGTCCTGATCGAGGTCGGCTTGCCGCAGGGCCTGCCAGCCGATGCCGCGCTGAAAGAGTTGTTCGAGGCGGCCTTGCAGCAGGATCTGGTGACCGACGGCGTCATTGCCCAGTCCGGGCAGCAGGCGGCGACCTTCTGGCACCTGCGCGAAAACATCCCCGAGGCGAACCGCCGCATCGGCGCGGTCGCAAGCCATGACATCAGCCTGCCTTTGTCGGAAATCGCGGGTTTCATCCGTGATGCCGGGCAGGCGCTGGCCGCGCGGGCCGATGTCCGTGTGAACTGCTTCGGCCATCTGGGCGATGGCAATCTGCATTACAACCTGTTCCCTGCGCCGGGTCGCCATCGCGCCGAATACGACGACCAGCGTGCCGCTCTTTCGCTGCTGGTCCATGAAATGGCGGTGGCGCGTGGTGGATCGTTTTCGGCCGAACACGGCGTCGGTCGCTTGAAGGTGGCCGAGCTGGAGCGTTGGGGCGATCCCGGCCGCCTTCAGGCCATGCGGGCGATAAAGGCGGCTCTTGATCCTCTGGGGATCATGAACCCTGGGGCGGTGCTTTCCCAAGCAACGGGCTAAGCCTTGCCCGCAGATGCTCAAGATAGGCGGTCAGCCGCGGGGGAATGAAGGGCTGCGGCAGGTAAAGCGCCTGAATGTCCAGCTGCGGTCCGGGGAAGTCCGCCAGCACCCGCTCCAGCCGGCCCTCGGCAATGTCATGGTCGATGACGAAACGCGGGATCAGGGCGATCCCTGCACCCTCCAACGCCAGCTTGCGCACCGCTTGCGGGCTGTTCATCGTGATGCGGCCGGGCAGGGGCACGCTGATGGCCCTGCCGTCGACCACGAATGTCGCACGGTTGGGCGAGGCCGCGTTGCTGTCGCGGACATTGGCATGGTCGCGCAGGTCGTCGGGATGTTTCGGACGGTCATGCGCGGCGAGATACTCTGGACTGGCCACGGCAAAGGATTCCGTGCGCCCCAGCCTGCGCCCGATCAGGCTGGAATCGCCCAGCACCCCGATGCGCAGGGCCAGGTCGAACCCCTCGGCCGCCAGATCGACATAGCGGTCGGTCAATCGCAGATCGATCGAGATGCCAGGATGCGCCTCGATGAAGTCCCGTGTCAGGACGGGGGCGAACATCTCGCCGAAAGTGACGGGGGCGGTGACGCGCAATCGCCCGCTGAGCACACCTTCATCGGCGCGCGCCTGCGCATCCAGTTCCTCGACCGCCGAAAGCACGCGCCGCGCTGCGACCAGGAAACGTTCCCCCGCAGGCGTCAACGACAGGGCACGGGTCGTGCGATTGAGCAGCGTGATGCCCTGCTGCGCCTCGAGCGCCGCGACATACTTGCTGACCAACTTGTTCGAGATGCCCAGCCGATTGCCCGCCCGCGTGAACGAGGCGGCATCCACCACCGCGACGAAGGCGCGGATTCCGTCCAGTCGATCCATTCTATCCCCAAAGTGGCGACAATATTTCGTCGATAATGTCCGTTTCCGCGACAAGAGGAAAGCGCCATATCCCGGACATCGACAGCTTGTTCAAGGGAGTCTCCCAAATGTCCGATCTTTCACTTTCCGGAACGGCGACCGCGGAAAATCGCGCCGACATCGCCGCCTTCGTTCTTCGCGTCTCGACGGGCCTGTTCTTCCTGGTCCACGGCCTGATCAAGGTCTTCATCTTTACCCCGGCGGGCACGGCCGGATATTTCGAATCGATCGGGCTGCCGGGGGCACTTGGCTACCTGACGATCCTGATCGAGGTTCTGGGCGGGCTTGCCCTGATCGCGGGCCTGTATACCCGCTGGGTCGCGCTGCTGACTGTGCCGGTTCTGCTGGGCGCCGCGGTCTTTGGCCATGGCGGCAATGGCTTCACCTTCAGTAACCAGGGCGGCGGTTGGGAATACCCCGTGCTTTGGGCGGTGGTGATGTTCGCCCTGTCCCTGTTGGGTGACGGCGCCTGGTCGCTGGCGCGTCGCCGCTGACCTGCCCCTTACGATCGTGACGGAAAAGCCGGCCTTAGGGCCGGCTTTTCCCTGCGTGCATGGCTGCCTTGATTTGTCAGTCACACGGCTTGACCATAATCACGCGGGAACTGGCGACGGAGGACGCGAACATGGCCGAGGACTATCTTCACCGCATCCGCAACAAGGCCCTGCTCGAGCGGGTGGTGACGGCCGAGAAGGCCGCCGACCTGATCCGGGACGGGATGGTCCTGGGGATGAGCGGTTTCACCCGCGCGGGCGAGGCCAAGGCGGTTCCGCTGGCCTTGGCCGAACGGGCGCGGCGTGCGCCGCTGAAGGTCACGCTGATGACCGGGGCTTCACTGGGCAATGACCTGGACAAGCAACTGGCCGAGGCGCATGTGACTGCGCGCCGCATCCCCTTCATGTCCGATCCCTCGCTGCGCCGCGCGATCAATGCGGGCGAGGTCATGTATATCGACCAGCATCTCAGCGAGACGGTCGAACAGCTGCGCACCTGCCAGTTGCCGCCCGTCGACATCGCCATCATCGAGGCGGCGGCGATCACCGAAAGCGGCGGGATCATTCCCACCACTTCGGTCGGGAACTCGGCCAGTTTCGCGCTTCTGGCCGAAAAGGTGATCGTCGAGATCAACCTGAACCAGTCCGAGCAACTGGAGGGGCTGCATGACATCTATATCCCGACCTATCGCCCCAGCCGGACGCCGATCCCGGTCGTGACCCCGGAAAGCCGCGTGGGCTTTCCCTTCATCCCGGTTCCGCCCGAACGCATCGCGGCGATTGTCGTATCGACCAAGCTGGACAGCGCGGCGAACGTGTCCGATCCGGACGAGGGGACGCAGGCCATCGCCGGCCACCTGACCGAATTCCTGAAGAACGAGGTCGCGCATTCCCGCTTGCCCAGCCATCTGCATCCCCTGCAAGCCGGGATCGGAACCATTGCGAACGCCGTCCTGCACGGCTTCATCGACAGCCCCTTCCACGACCTGACGATGTATTCCGAGGTGCTTCAGGATTCGACCTTCGAGCTGATGGACGCGGGCAAGATGATCTTTGCCTCGGGCTCGTCGATCACGTTGTCGGCCCCGAAATACCGCCAGGTGATGGAGCGGTTCCAGGACTACAAGCCCAAGCTTGTGCTGCGCCCGCAGGAGATTTCGAACCACCCCGAGGTCGTGCGCAGGCTGGGCCTGATCTGCATCAACACCGCGCTGGAATTCGACATCTATGGCAACGTCAACTCGACCCATGTGATGGGCAGCAACATGATGAACGGGATCGGCGGGTCGGGCGATTTCGCGCGAAATGCCTTTCTGTCGGTCTTTGTCACCAAGTCCATCGCCAAGGAGGGGCGGATCTCCTCGGTCGTGCCGATGGTCAGCCATGTGGACCATACCGAGCATGACGTCGACATCCTGGTGACAGAGCAGGGCCTGGCCGACCTGCGCGGACTGGCGCCACGGGAACGTGCCCGCGTCATCATGGCGAATTGCGTGGCCCCGGACTGGCGCGATGGGCTGGAGGATTATTTCACCCGCGCCCTGGTTCGCGGCGGCCACACCCCGCATCTGCTAGAAGAAGCGCTGAGCTGGCATGACCGGTTGCGTCGCACCGGCACGATGAAGCCCGAGTAAGGGGCCGGAAAGACGAAACGCCCCGCATCAATTGCGGGGCGCTCGATCGTGGCAAGGTTCCGAAATGGGTATTTTCGAAACGGTGAAGATCACCAGGCGGGAATGACCGCGCCGGTATACTTGTCCTCGATGTATTTCTTGACCTCGGGCGAGTGATAGGACTCGACCAGCGTCTTGGCCCAGTCAGCATCCTTGTCAGCGCTGCGCACGACGATGATGTTCGCATAGGGGCTTTCAGCCGCCTCGATCGCGATCGCGTCCTTTTCAGGGTTCAGGCCGGCTTCCAGCGCGTAGTTGGTGTTGATGACGGCGATGTCTGCATCGGCCAGCGCGCGCGGAAGTTGCGCGGCGTCGAGTTCCAGGAACTTGAGGTTCTTCGCGTTCTCGGTCACATCAAGCGGGGTCGGGGTCAGGCCGGTGCCCTCGGCCAGCTTGATGAGGCCCTTTTCCTGCAAAAGCAGCAGCGCGCGGCCGCCATTGGTCGGGTCGTTCGGCAGCGCGACCTTGCCGCCTTCGGGCAGTTCGTCCAGCGATTTCAGTTTTTGCGAATAGACGCCCATCGGGGTGGTGATGGTCTTGCCGATCGAGACCAGGTCGAAGCCGCGGTCCTTGATCTGCTGGTCAAGATAGGGCTGGTGCTGGAAGCTGTTCGCCTGCAGGTCGCCGTCGTTCAGCGCCTGGTTCGGGACGACATAGTCGGTGAACTCGACGATGTCGATGTTCAGGCCCTTCTCCTTGGCCACCTTGGCGACCTGCTCCATGATCTCGGCATGTTCGCCGACCGAGACGCCGACCTTGATGTCTTCGGCCGAGGCGATGCCCGCGATCAGCGCGAGCGACGAGGCGAGGGCGACAATGCGAAGTTTACGCATGGATTGTCCTTTCGGGTTGGAAGGTTACCGGCCCCGGTTGCGGGGGGCGCGTTTGTCGAAGCGGGAGGCGATCCATTCCCCGCAGCTTTGGACAAGCTGGACGAGCAGGATCAGGATGACGACCACGGCCAGCATCACCTCGGGCATGAAGCGCTGGTATCCGTAGCGAATGCCAAGATCGCCCAGGCCCTCGCCGCCGACGGCACCGACCATGGCGGAATAGCCGATCAGGCTGACCACGGCGAGCGTGAGGCCCAGGATGATGCCGGGCATCGCTTCGGGGACCAGAACCTTGCGCACGATCTGGCCCGGCGTCGCGCCCATGGCGCGCGCGGCCTCGATCAGGCCGGCATCGACCTCGCGGATGGCAGTTTCGATCAGGCGGGCGATGAAGGGTGCGCTTGCGATGGTCAGGGGCACGATGGCCGCTGTCGTCCCGATCGACGTGCCCGCGACCAGCCGCGTGAAGGGGATGATCGCGACGACCAAAATGATGAAGGGGGTCGAGCGGGCGGCGTTCACCACCAGGCCCAGAACGGTGTTCGCGACCGGCGCGGACAGCAGCTCGCCCCGGCGCGACGTGGCGAGGAAGATCCCCAGCGGCGCGCCGATGATCGTGCCCAGAAGCGTCGACATGAAGACCATGTACAGCGTCTGCAAGGTCGATTCCCAAAGGATCGGGATCAGGTTAGCCGACATAGCCGAGCACCTCCGTCACCAGCCCGTGTTCTTCAAGGAAGCGGCGGGATTCCTCCAGCCTGCCTGCCGGGATGCCGACGATCAAGCTACCGAAGGGCTGGGCCCCGATTTCCTCGATCGCGCCGGCAAGGATGTTCACGCTGACGCCGCGCTCGGCCGTCAGCCGCGCCAGCATCGGGTCGGTGGCATGCCGGCCGGTGAAGGTGATGTGCAGCACCGCCTCGGCGTCCGGGGCCTGCGGGGCGGGGCGCAGTTGGCCCGCCACGAATTGCGGCACCGCGACCCCCGTGACGCCCTGCAGGAACGAGCGGGTCGTCGGGTGGGTCGGGCGCGAGAAAACGGCATAGGTCTCGCCCGCCTCGACGATGCGCCCGGCTTCGATCACGGCGACATGGCTGCAGATGTCGCGCACCACGGCCATTTCGTGGGTGATGAGCAGGATGGTCAGGCCAAGATCGCGGTTGATGTCGCGCAGAAGGTCAAGCACCTGCCGTGTGGTGTCGGGGTCAAGGGCCGAGGTCGCCTCGTCTGACAGCAGCACGCGCGGGCCGGTTGCCAAAGCGCGGGCGATGCCGACGCGCTGCTTCTGGCCGCCCGACAGTTCCGCCGGATAGCGGTTGCGCTGCGCGCCCAGTCCGACCCGGTCGATCAGTTCGTCGACGCGGGGGGCGATGCGGTGGCGGTCCTCTCCCGCGATTTCCAGCGGCAGGGCGATGTTCTCTGCCACCGTCCGTGACGAAAGCAGGTTGAAGTGCTGGAAGATCATGCCGACCTCGCGCCGGATCGCACGCAACGACCCGTCCGAGGCCGCGCCGACGTCATGGCCCGCGACGATGACCTGCCCCGATGAGGGGCGCTCCAGCCCGTTGACCATCCGCAGCAGCGTGGACTTGCCCGCGCCCGAGCGGCCGATGATCCCGGTGATCGCGCCCGCGGGCACGTCGAGCGAAATATCCTGCAGGGCCACGACATCACCCGCGCCGCCTTTCTGCGGATAGCGGCGCGTCACGTCCTGAAATGAGATTGCTGGCTCTGCCATGGGTCCGTCCTGAGTGTCAGGGCTGACCTATGCGCGGGATGGGCGTCTTTGCAAGGGGCATGGACCCCGCAAAACGGAAATGCCGTTCCCCCCGCGCAGTGACGGAGAGAACGAGGTTCTTTTCCTGCAAATTACGCGGCGGAAAGTGCGGCGACAATGGGGCCGAAGTCACTGGCCTTGAGGCTGGCGCCGCCGACAAGCGCGCCGTTCACATGCGCGATCGAGAAGATTTCGGCCGCGTTACCGGGCTTGACCGAGCCGCCGTAAAGCAGCGCCATTTCCGCGCCGTCTGCAAAGCGCGCGGACAGGCGGTCGCGCATCAGGGCGTGAACCTCGGCGATCTGGTCGGTGGTCGGGGTGCGGCCGGTTCCGATGGCCCAGACCGGTTCATAGGCGATGACCGTATTGGCGGCGGTCGCGCCTTCGGGGATCGAGCCCGCAAGCTGGGACGCGATCAGGTCGAGCGTCTGGCCCGCATCGCGCTGCGCCTCGGTCTCGCCGACGCAGATCACCGCGACAAGACCCGCCTTGTGCGCCGCTTCAGCCTTGGCGCGGACCTGTGCGTCGGTTTCTCCGTGATCGGTACGGCGTTCGGAATGGCCAAGGATGACGTGACTTGCACCCGCGTCCAGCAATTGCGCCGCCGAAATGTCGCCCGTATGGGCGCCCGAGGCGTTTGCGTGGCAATCCTGTCCACCGACAGCAATCCTGCCCGATGCCCGGGCGGTCAGGGCATGGATCAGCGTCGCAGGGGGGCATACCAGGACATCACAGCCCGGTGCCGGCTGGTCGGCCAGAAGCCGGTCGATCTCGGCCAGGGCGGCCAGGGTTCCGTTCATCTTCCAATTGCCGGCTGCAAGCTTGCGCGGGGCCATCACCCTCTCCCATTTTCATCTGTTCCGACAGGGGATTAGGCAAGCCGAACCGCGCGATCAAGCCGCGCGGGGGATGTGTGCGCTAACGGTTGCAAGAAATTTCCGAAGGCGCGATCAAAGCTGCGCGCGGGTGCCTTCGATCGGGCCGAAGCTGACGGATTCGCCGCAGCCGCAGCTGTCGGTCACGTTCGGATTGCGAAACTTGAAACCGGATTCCAGCAGGCTGGTTTCGTAATCAATCTCGGTCCCGAACAGGAACATCTGCGCGGTGGGGGCAATCAGCACGCGGGCGGCGCCTTGTTCCACGACTTCATCGCCGGGCTGGGCGGTCTCGGCCAGTTCCATCGTGTATTCCATTCCCGCGCAACCACCCTTCTTCAGGCCGATGCGCAGCCCGCTTGCGGATTTCGCGGTCATCAGCCGGGCAATCTGGCGCTCGGCCGCTTCGGTGATGGTGACGGGGGACTTTCCGGGGATCGAGAACATCGCATCTTCCTTGTTCGCTGCCTTTCATTTAGGTCGAACAGGCCCGCCGCTCAAGGGGTGCTTGACACTGGCGGCATCGCGGCTATAAGCGCCGCTTCATTGGTGTTGGTGGACCCCGCAAGGGGAACCCTGTCAGGCCTCGGCCAGAGGACAACGCCCTTCGACAACGCAAAAGAAGGAGATCAGCGATGACCAAACGCACCGCTGCCAAGTACAAAATCGACCGCCGCATGGGCGAAAACATCTGGGGCCGCGCCAAGTCGCCGCTGAACAAGCGCGAATACGGCCCGGGCCAGCACGGCCAGCGCCGCAAGGGCAAGCTGTCCGACTTCGGCACCCAGCTGCGCGCCAAGCAGAAGCTGAAAGGCTACTACGGCGATCTGACCGAGAAGCAATTCCGCCGCATCTATTCGGAAGCCGAGCGCGTCAAGGGCGACACCGGCGAGAACCTGATCGGCCTGCTGGAGCGCCGCCTGGACGCCGTCGTCTATCGCGCCAAGTTCGTTCCGACGATCTTCGCCGCGCGCCAGTTCGTGAACCACGGCCACGTGGAAGTGAACGGCCAGCGCGTCAACATCGCGTCCTACCGCGTCAAGGAAGGCGACGTCGTCTCGATCCGCGAGCGTTCGCGCCAACTGGCCATCGTGCTGGAAGCCGTCGCCCTGACCGAGCGTGACGTTCCGGACTATCTGGAAGTCGACCACAACAAGATGACCGCGAACTTCGTCCGCACCCCGGCCCTTGGCGACGTGCCCTATGCCGTCGTGATGGAACCGAACCTGGTCGTCGAATTCTACGCGAAAAACTGATCCTTTCAGGATTGCGGGTTTCAGGGCCGTCCCTTTCGGGGGCGGCCTTTTCGTTTGTGGCGCCGTTGCAGGGGGCTCGTGCATCACATTGCGCGGAAGACCCCTGCAGCACGGTTGCATCCTTTGCCGTCTTTGCGGATTTTCGGGCCGGATTCGACGAGTGGGGATGATGATGCTGCGGTCTTTTGCGGTTCTGCTTTCGGTGATGATGACGCTGCCGGCGGCAGCACAGGAGAAGCCAGCGCCGGATGAGCGACTGTGGACCTGCGAGACCTCGATCATGGGCGAGGCGACCGAGGTCAACTATGTCCGCGACGCGCAGTTTCGCGAGAATGTCGGCTCGCTGGAAAAGAACCTGTCGGGCTGGGGGCGGATCAGCTGCCCGGGCTATGTCACCCTTCGCGAGATCCTGCGCCGCAACGAGATGGAAGACGACGGCAGCTATTGCCTGCTGTGGGACAAGGCGGGCGACACTTATGTCGGCGCGCAGGTCGGCGTGCGCAAGGGCAATGCGGTCTGCCGCAAGACCTTCTGCGAGAAGGTGAACGGTGCGCGGTCCGCGACCATGCGCAATGCGAATGAACTGGCCGTCGCGGGCTTTGATGCCGTGACGCAAAGGCCCGGGGCCGCAATCCTGGCCGCCACCTCGGGTACAGTGGTCGGGACCATGCAGGCGGCGGGCGCCGCGGCGATGGGGGTTGCGGCCTCTCCGGTCGCGGTCGGCTCGCTGGTGGTGGGTACGGCGGCGGCGGGCGGAACCATGTGGTATTGCGCCGACGAATAGCCGAGAAGCAGGCCCCGAGCCTTCAGGGTTCACCGTTTTCCAAATACCCCTGCAACGATGCCGAAAACGAAAAGGCCGCCCCCGAAGGGACGGCCCTGAATTTGGCTATGTGGCAGATCAGGCTTTGGCGAGGTTGCGCAGCACGTAATGCAGCACACCACCGTTTTCGAGGTATTCGATCTCGACTTCGGTATCGACCCGAGCTTTCAGCTGGATCACCTTTTCGGTGCCGTCGGCATATTTGATCGTCGCCGGGACCAGCGAAAGCGGCTTGAAGTCGCCTTCGAGGCCGTCGATCGAGATGACTTCGGTGCCCTTCAGGCCCAGCGTCTTGCGGTTGTCGCCGCCGGTGAACTCGAACGGAATGACGCCCATGCCGACCAGGTTCGAACGGTGGATGCGCTCAAAGCTTTCCGCGATCACGGCCTTGACGCCCAGCAGGTTGGTGCCTTTGGCCGCCCAGTCGCGCGACGAACCGGCGCCGTATTCGATCCCACCCACGACGATCAGCGGAATGCCCGCATCCTTATAGGCCATCGCGGCGTCATAGATCGAGGTCTGCTTGCCGTCGGGGCCGGTCGAATAGCCGCCCTCGACGCCGTCCAGCATCTCGTTCTTGATGCGGATGTTGGCGAAGGTGCCACGCATCATGACTTCGTGGTTGCCGCGGCGCGAACCATAGCTGTTGAAGTCCTTCGGCGCGACCTGACGCTCGGTCAGGTAGACGCCTGCCGGGGTAGTCGGCTTGAAGGAACCGGCCGGCGAGATGTGGTCGGTGGTGATCATGTCACCCAGCAGCGCCAGAACGCGCGCGCCGTGGATGTTGTGGATCGCGCCTTTTTCCGCACCCATGCCCTGGAAATAGGGCGGGTTCTGGATGTAGGTCGATGCCGCCGGCCAGTCATAGGTCTCGCTGTCGGTGACCTTGACGGCTTGCCAGCGTTCGTCGCCCTTGAAGACATCGGCGTATTTCGACTGGAACATCTCGCGCGTGACGATGGTGTCGACCAGGTCCGAAACCTCTTTCGAGGTCGGCCAGATGTCCTTCAGGAAGACGGGTTTGCCGTCCGCGGTATGGGCCAGCGGTTCCGTGGTCAGGTCGATGTTCATGTCGCCTGCGATGGCATAGGCCACGACCAGCGGCGGCGAGGCCAGGTAGTTCGCGCGGACGTCGGGCGAGATGCGGCCCTCGAAGTTGCGGTTGCCCGACAGGACCGAAACCGCGACCAGGTCGTTCTCGTTGATCGACTTCGAGATTTCCGGCTGCAGCGGGCCAGAGTTCCCGATGCAGGTGGTGCAGCCGAAGCCGACCAGGTTGAAGCCGAGCGCGTCCAGATCTTCCTGCAGGTTTGCGGCCTTCAGGTATTCCTCGACGACCTGCGAGCCGGGGGCCAGCGAGGTCTTGACCCAAGGCTTGCGGGTCAGGCCAAGGGCGCGCGCCTTGCGGGCGACAAGACCTGCGGCCATCAGCACATAGGGGTTCGAGGTGTTGGTGCAGGAGGTGATCGAGGCAATCACGACCGAGCCGTCATGCAGCCTGTAGTCCTGACCTTCGACTGCGCCCTCGTTATAGCCTTCGTGATGGCCGGGCAGGTCCGACGGGGCAGGGGCGCCGCCTTCGGCGTTCCAGCGCTTCTCGCCATTGGCGGTCGGCTCGGGCAGCTTGCGGGTGCCGCAGATATACTTGCGGAACTCGAAGGCCGAGTCGGTCAGCGGAACGTGGTCCTGCGGGCGTTTCGGACCCGAGATGGCCGGAACGACCGAAGCCTGATCCAGTTCCAGCGTCGAGGAATAGACGGGCGCATAGTCCGCCGTGCGCCAGAAGCCATTCGACTTGGCATACGCCTCGACCAGGGCGATACGCGACTCCTCGCGGCCGGTCTGGCGCAGATAGCGCAGGGTTTCGTTGTCGATCGGGAAGAAGCCGCAGGTTGCGCCATATTCCGGGGCCATGTTGGCGATGGTGGCGCGATCCGCCAGCGGCATGTTGTCGAGGCCTTCGCCGTAGAATTCGACGAATTTGCCAACGACGCCATGCTTGCGCAGCATCTGGACGACCTTCAGCACCAGGTCGGTGGCGGTCACGCCTTCCGTCAGCGCGCCCGTGATCTTGAAGCCCACGACTTCGGGGATCAGCATCGAGATCGGTTGGCCCAGCATCGCGGCCTCGGCCTCGATCCCGCCGACGCCCCAGCCAAGGACCGCAAGGCCGTTGACCATCGTCGTGTGGCTGTCGGTGCCGACCAGCGTGTCCGGATAGGCGACTTCCTGGCCGTTCTGGTCCTTGTCGGTCCAGACGGTCTGGGCCAGGTATTCCAGGTTCACCTGGTGGCAGATGCCGGTGCCCGGCGGAACCACGCGGAAGTTGTTGAACGCGTTCTGGCCCCATTTCAGGAACGTGTAACGCTCCATGTTACGCTCATATTCCAGCTCGACGTTCTTCTGGAAGGCGCGGGGGGTGCCGAATTCGTCGATCATGACCGAGTGGTCGATGACCAGGTCAACGGGGTTCAGCGGGTTGATCTTTTGTGCGTTGCCGCCCAGGGCCTTGATGCCGTCGCGCATCGCGGCAAGGTCAACCACGGCGGGAACGCCGGTGAAGTCCTGCATCAGCACGCGTGCGGGGCGATACGCGATCTCGCGCGGGTTCTGGCCGCCAAGGGTCGCCCATTCGGCGAATGCCTTGATGTCGTCCACGCCGACCGTGCGGCCGCCATCTTCGAAGCGCAGCAGGTTTTCCAGCACGACTTTCAGCGAGGCAGGCAGCTTCGAGAAATCGCCCAGGCCCGCTTCGGTCGCGGCGTCGATCGAGTAATAGGCGACGCTTTGGCCCGCGACCTCAAGCTGTCGGCGCGTCCGCGCGGTGTCGGTTCCAGTTTCGATGGGCATGACTCGGCTCCCTATCCTTGAAAAAGGTGGCTGAATGGCGGTCTGGCAGGCATTTGCCCGTTTTCCCCGATGGGATCAAGAGGGTCAGGTCGCCGTTGTATGCAATTGTATGCTGTAATTTTGCCGCGGCTGCAAGATGTGGGTTTGGCGCAACGATCACAAGCCTGACGCACGCGGCTAACAAAGCATTGATTTGTGACAGGTGGCCCTGTGGCGGTAGTCATGCTGCAATGTTGGCGGGAAATTTTCAGGAAATGGCGTCACGCTTGGCGGATACTTGCGCGCGGCAGGGTCAAAGACGGCTGCGCTGCAGGGGGCTGGTCCCCCTGTGGGCGTCGATCGCGGTCGCGGTCACGATGACCTTTGCCCAGGGCGCATTGGCCCAGGATGGGGGTTCCGGCGGCGCGGATGCCTCTGCGACGGATGGCGGCATGGACAGCGCCACCGGCGGCGGCATGGGCGAGGGGTTTTCCCGCTCGGCCCCTTCGGCACCGGGTGCCGGGATGGATCCTGGTGGTTATGACGAAGGCGGCGAAGGCAATATCGGCCTGATCGAGGCGCCCGAGGGCGCGCCGGGAATCGATGCCGACCTGCTGGCGGGGCCTGATGTCGGGCTGTTCGACGACAGCCCGATGGTATCGGCCTTTGCCGAGCGGCGGACCGCCCAGATGCGCAACCGCCAGTTCGGCCCGATCGATCATCCGCCCGTGGTGGTCGAGCTTTTCACGTCGCAGGGATGCTCGTCCTGCCCGCCCGCCGATGACATGCTGGCCGATCTGGCCGACCGCACCGATATCCTGGCACTGTCCTGGCATGTCGATTACTGGGATTATCTGGGCTGGGCGGATGAATTTGCCCGCCCGGAATTCACCCGCCGTCAGCAGGCCTATGCCCATTCCTGGGGCGAGCGTGCAATTTATACCCCGCAACTGATTGTGGGCGGGACCGACACCCTGATCGCCGTCCGCCCGGCCGAGTTGATGACGCTGCTTGATGCCCAGATGGCGCGGCCGGCTCCGATTGCGGTGACGTCGCGCCCCGAACAGGAGGGCTTCCAGATCGAGCTGACCCCGCGCGTCCAGATCCCCAGCGCCGTCGCGATCATGCTGGTGCGCTATGCGCCCAAGCGCGAGGTCAAGATCAAGGCGGGCGAGAACCGTGGCCTGACCGTGACCTATCGCAATGTCGTCCTGGGGGTCGAGCGGATCGCCGATTGGGACGGGCGGGCGCCGTTGCGCCTGAACGTCAAGGCGGGCCTCCCGTCGGGCGAAAGCTATCCCGCCGACACGCGGCACGCCATCCTGGCCCAGCAGCTTAGCGGCGGGCGCGAGCCGCGGCCCTCGGGCGCGATCCTGGCTGCGATCCGGCTGGACTAGGGCCGCTTCGCGCTTGTCCCTCGCGTCCCCGCGCGTCAAAAGACAGGGCGGGTGATGCCGCCCCCATCCAGACAGACCCCGTTGAGGCCCGAATGTCCGAACCCCGCAAGATCCATCCCCTGCTGAAGCCCGCGCTGGAGATCGGCCCGCTGATCGTCTTTTTCGTCCTGTTCATGCGGATGCGGGACAAGACCGTCATGCTGGGCGGGACCGAATATGGTGGCTTCATCATTGCCACGCTGGTCTTCATCCCGGTGCTGGTTCTCAGCACGCTGGTGCTGTGGCGCCTCATCGGGCGGATTTCGCCCATGCAGATCGCAACCCTGGTTCTGGTCATCGTCTTCGGCGGGCTGTCGGTCTGGCTGAACGATCCGAAATTCTTCAAGATGAAGCCGACGATGATCTATCTGCTGTTCGCCGGGCTTCTTGGCCTAAGCCTGCTGCTGCGCAAGAACTGGCTGCAACTGGTGATGTCCGAGGCGCTGCCGATGCAGGACGAGGGCTGGCGCATCCTGACCTGGCGACTGGCAGCGCTGTTCCTGGCCCTTGCCGTCGCGAACGAGATCGTGTGGCGCGGAATGTCGGAAACCGCGTGGGTGAACTTCAAGACCTTCGGCCTGCCTGCGATCATGGTCGTCTTCTTTGTCCTGAACGCCCGCCTGTTCGAACGCCACGCCCTGCCGAAGGACGGCGAATAGCTCTGCCCCTTGCGCCATTGGCCGGGCAGGAGTAACCGGACCTTCCACGCACAGGAGACCGCCCATGTCCGACAAGCCTTTGCATCCGCGCACGCGCGCCGTCCATCACGGCATCCGTCGCAGCCAGTATGGCGAGATGGCCGAGGCTCTGTTCATGACTCAGGGCTTCTCATACGACAGCGCCGAGCAGGCCGAGGCCCGCTTCATCAACTCCGGTCCGGACGAATTCATCTATGCCCGCTACGGCAACCCGACCTCGCGCATGTTCGAGGATCGGATCGCCAATATCGAGGGGGCCGAGGACGCATTCGCGACCGCCAGCGGCATGGCGGCGGTGAACGGCGCCCTGATGGGCTTCGTGAAGCCCGGCGATCACATCGTGTCGTCCCGTGCGCTGTTTGGTTCGTGCCTGTATGTGCTGGACCTGCTGGCCCGCTTCGGAGTCGAGATCAGCTATGTCGACGGCACCGATATCGAGCAGTGGCGCGCCGCGATCCGTCCCGACACCAAGGCGGTGTTCTTCGAGACGGTGTCGAACCCCACGCTTGAGGTGATCGACGTCACTGCCGTTGCCCAACTGGCCCATGCCGTCGGCGCGCTGGTCATCGCCGACAACGTCTTTTCGACCCCTGTCTACTCGCGCGCAATCGAACAGGGCGCGGATGTGGTCGTCTATTCCGCGACCAAGCATATCGATGGGTCGGGTCGCTGCCTTGGCGGCGTCATCTGCGGCAGCCGCCATTTCGTGCGCGAGGTGGCCGAGCCCTATCTGAAGCATACCGGCGGCGCGATCAGCCCCTTCAATGCGTGGAACATGCTGAACGGCCTGACGACCATGGACCTGCGGGTCCGTGCCCAGACCGACAGCGCGATGAAATTCGCGACCGCGATGGAAGATGATCTGAAGCTGCCCCGCGTCATCTACCCGGGCCTTGCCAGCCATGCCCAGCACGATCTGGCCATGCGCCAGATGGGTGCGGGTGGGACCATGGTCGCGGTTGACCTTGGCAGCAAGGACGCGGCATTCAAGGCCATGAACCGGATGCGGATCTTTCAGATCTCGAACAACCTGGGTGACGCCAAGTCCATCGTCACCCATCCGACCACGACGACCCACCAGCGCCTGTCCGAAGAGACGCGCCTGCAACTGGGGATCACCCCTGGCCTGCTGCGCCTGTCCATCGGGCTTGAGGATGCCGGCGACCTCATCGAGGATTTCCGGCAGGCGTTGGCCTGAAATTGGATGCCGCCCCGTCAGGGGATGTGGGCGGCGCCCCTTTGAATTTCCGGCTTCAGCCCCCAGATTGTTCCCGATTGCCGAGGGAGATGCCCGATGACCGAGTCCCGCCCGATCGCCACCGAGCGCGCCTATCCCGCGCTTTCACGGGAATATCCTTCGGATTTCCGTGTCGATGCGCATTACAAGGACAGCCTGCCCGACCTGCAGAACGGTCCGGCCAGCCTGATCGTCGGTGCCCGCGCACCGATCCAGCATGTCGGGATTTCGAATTTCCGCCTGCCGATCCGCTACATGACGCGCGAAGGCGGCGAGATCACGCTGGAGACCTCGGTCACCGGCACTGTCAGTCTTGAGGCCGACCGCAAGGGCATCAACATGAGCCGCATTATGCGGTCCTTCTATGCCCATGCGGATGCGCAATTCTCGATGGGCGTGCTTGAGGCGGCGCTGGACGACTACAAGTCGGACCTGGACAGCCTGGACGCCCGCATCCAGATGCGGTTCAGCTTCCCCGTTCGCGTGGACTCGCTGCGTTCGGGGCTGAGCGGCTGGCAATATTACGACATCGCGCTGGAACTGGCGGAACGCGCGGGCGCGCGGCTGCGGATCATGCATTTCGACTATGTCTACAGCTCGACCTGCCCCTGTTCGCTGGAACTGTCCGAACATGCCCGGCAGATGCGCGGCCAGCTTGCCACGCCGCATTCCCAACGCTCGATCGCGCGGATTTCGGCGGTGCTTGAGGGCGAGCACATCATGTGGTTCGAAGATATGGTGGACCTGTGCCGCCGTGCCGTGCCGACCGAGACGCAGGTCATGGTCAAGCGTGAGGACGAGCAGGCCTTTGCCGAACTGAATGCGGCGAACCCGATCTTTGTCGAGGATGCGGTGCGCGCATTTGCCGGCGGACTGATGGCCGATCCCAGGATCGGCGATTTCCGCGTTGTCGCCAGCCATCAGGAATCGCTGCACTCCCATGACGCGGTCAGCATGCTGAGTCGGGGCGAGACTTTCGCCCAGGCCAGCCTTGACCCGGCGATTTTTGCGGGTCTGCGCGCCTGATTGGAACAACCCGTGAACATGGGCTTTCCCCATGCGACGGCAGGGGCTATGTTTGCACCATGAGCGAATTCGACGACACAGATGCCTTTCAGGCGGCGGCTTCGTCCCCCGTGCCCCTGTCGCAGCGCGCCTTGGGCGCGCGTCCGGCGCCCTATCTGGACGGCCTGAACACCGCGCAGCGTGAAGCGGTCGAGGCGCTGGACGGCCCCGTCCTGCTGCTGGCCGGGGCAGGGACGGGCAAGACCCGCGCCCTGACGACCCGCATCGCGCATCTGCTGACGCTGGGCAAGGCACGGCCCGGCCAGATCCTGGCGGTGACCTTTACCAACAAGGCCGCGCGCGAGATGAAGAACCGCATCGGCCGTCTTCTGGGCGAGATGGTCGAAGGCATGCCCTGGCTGGGCACCTTCCACTCGATCAGCGTCAAGATCCTGCGCCGCCATGCTGAACTGGTGGGCGACGCGACGCTGCACCTGAAGCCCAGCTTCACCATCCTGGATACCGACGACCAGATCCGGTTGCTGAAGCAGCTGATCGCGGCCGAGAATATCGACGAGAAACGCTGGCCCGCCCGCCAGCTGGCCGGGATCATCGACGGCTGGAAGAACCGCTGCCTGACCCCCGTGAACCTGCCCAGGGGCGAGGAGCGGGCCTTTGACGGCTGGGGCGGTAGGCTGTACGCGGCCTATCAGCGCCGCCTGCTGGAGCTGAACGCCGTCGATTTCGGCGACCTGCTGATGCATTGCGTCTCGATCTTTCAGGCGCATCCTGACGTGCTGAAGCAGTGGCAGGACCGGTTCCGCTATATCCTTGTCGACGAATACCAGGACACCAACGTCGCGCAGTACATGTGGCTGCGGCTGTTGGCCCGCGCGCATCGCAACATCTGCTGCGTCGGCGATGACGACCAGTCGATCTATGGCTGGCGCGGGGCCGAAGTCGGCAACATCCTGCGGTTCGAGACGGATTTCCCCGGCGCCAAGGTCATCCGGCTTGAGCAGAACTATCGCTCGACCCCGCATATCCTGGCGGCAGCCTCGGGTCTGATCGCGGCGAACAAGGGACGGCTTGGCAAGACGCTGTGGACGGATGCTGACGAGGGTGAGCCCGTCCGCCTGATCGGCCATTGGGACGGCGAGGCTGAGGCGCGCTGGATCGGAGAGGAGATCGAGGCCTTTCAGGGCGGGCATCGCCACGCAGTCGGCCGGCGCAGCCTGAACGACATCGCGATCCTTGTGCGCGCCTCACACCAGATGCGGGCGTTCGAGGACCGGTTCATGGCCATCGGCCTGCCTTACCGGGTCATCGGCGGTCCGCGCTTCTATGAACGGCAGGAAATTCGGGACGCGATGGCCTATTTCCGGCTGGTGGTTTCTCCCGCCGACGATCTGGCATTCGAGCGGATCGTGAACGTGCCGAAGCGGGGCCTGGGCGACAAGGCGGTCCAGACCATCCAGCGCGAGGCGCGCGCGCGTGGATTGTCCCTGCTGGAGGGCGCGGCCGCGACACTGGCGGCGGGTGCGCTTGGCGGCAAGGGCGCCGCCGCGCTGCGCGTCTTTCTGGAAGGCATGGGCCGCTGGCACGCGGATGCGCTGGACGATCGCGTCAGCCATGTCGAACTGGCCGAGCGGATCCTGGACGAATCCGGCTATACCGCGATGTGGCAGAACGAGAAATCGCCCGACGCGCCCGGCCGCCTGGAAAACTTGAAAGAGTTGATAAAGGCGCTGGAAGAATTTGAAAACCTTCAAGGTTTCCTCGAGCATGTGGCGCTGGTCATGGACAATGACAAGGGCGAACAGGCCGAGGAGGTCAGCATCATGACGCTTCACGCCGCCAAGGGGCTGGAATACCCGATCGTCTTCCTGCCGGGTTGGGAAGACGGCCTGTTCCCCAGCCAGCGCAGCATGGACGAAAGCGGCATGAAAGGGCTGGAGGAGGAGCGCCGCCTTGCCTATGTCGGCATCACCCGCGGCGAGGCGCTGGTCACGATCAGCTTCGCCGGGAACCGCCGCATGTACGGCCAGTGGCAATCCAGCATGCCGTCCCGCTTCATCGACGAACTGCCGGAGGATCATGTCGAGGTGCTGACGCCACCAGGGCTTTACGGCGGTGGCTATGGCGCGGCTGCGCAGCCCTTTGCGCAATCCTCGATGCATGACCGCGCGGCCCATGCTGATGTCTACAACTCTCCGGGCTGGAAGCGGATGCAGCAGCGCGGGGCCGAACGGGCCCAGCCCGTGCATCGCGCCCCGATCACCATCGATGCCGAGCCTGCGGCGAAATACGCGGTCGGGGATCGCGTGTTCCACCAGAAGTTCGGCAATGGCACGATCATGGGCATTGCCGAGGATACGCTGACCGTCGAATTCCCGACCGGCTTCAAGACCATCAAGGCGGGCTATGTCCAGCCTGCGTCCGAGGCCGGGGGCAGTCTGGACGACGTGCCTTTCTGAGAACCGGGAAGCCCGTTCGCGCGTTGTGACCTGCCTTTAGGAGGAGGTTCCGCAATGCTGAATATCGAGGTCGATACCGCCCGCAACGTGGTTCTGGCGCGGCCCGAAGGCAGCCTCTCCGCTGCCGATTTCGAGAAGCTCGGGCAGGAGATCGAAGCCTATGTCCGGGAACGCGGCCGCTTGCCGGGGCTGGTCGTGTTCCTGAAGGGTTTGCCGCATTGGGAGGGGCTGGCCGCGCTGCGCGCCCATTTCGACCTGGTGCGCAAGCAATCCGCCGTGCTGCCGCGGGTCGCAGTCGTGACCGATGTGATGGGACTGACCCATGTTCCCGGCATCGCCAATGTCTTTGTACGCGCGCGGCTGCGCCAGTTCGACCTTCGGGAACAGGATCAGGCCATCGCCTGGGCCGGATCGCCCGAAACCGCGCCCGAAGGCTATCAGCTGCTTGATGGCTATCCCGACAATGTCATCGCGATCCGCGCCTCGGGCGAGGTCACGTCGGGCGACTACGAAGACAAGCTGATCCCGCTGGTGCAAGAGAAGTCAAAGCTGGGCAAGCTGCGGCTGCTGATGGTGATCGGCCCGGATTTCGAGGGCTACAGCGCGGGCGCGTTGTGGGACGATGCGCGGCTGGGCGTCACCCATTGGCGCAGCTTCGAACGTGTGGCGGTGGTGACCGATATCGGCTGGATCACCCGTTCGCTGAAGCTGTTCGCACCACTGATGCCCGGTGAGGTCGCAGTCTTTCCACTTGCGGCGCAAGATGCCGCAAAGGCCTGGATCAGCGGCGACGGCGCCCCGGCGGCAGGAAAGCCCGGAACCGATGCCTGAGGCCCATGGCGACGCGCCCGCTTGACCGCCCGCGCGGCGCGGCTTATCTGCCCCTTGCGCGGATGGCCGGATGACCGCGGCGAGCAATCGTCGAGGAAAGTCCGGACTCCATGAAGGCACGGTGCCGGGTAACGCCCGGCGGGGGTAACCCTAGGGAAAGCGCCACAGAGAACAGACCGCCCATGCTTGCATGGGTAAGGGTGAAACGGTGGGGTAAGAGCCCACCGCGGGACTGGCAACAGGACCGGCAAGGCAAGCCCCACCGGGAGCAATGCCGAATAGGGACCGCGTGTCGCAAGACAGGGCTGCTTTCGCCCCAGCAGGTCCGGGTTGGCAGCTAGATCCCGTCAGTAATGGCGGGGCCAGAGGAATGGTCATCGAAGGGGGCAACCCCGGAACAAAATCCGGCTTACAGGCCATCCGCGCGTCATGGCCCACAGCGAATCACGGATCGCGCGTCCCATCAGGTTGGTGACGCGACGACGTGGCGCATCTGCCCGTCCAAAGCGGGATTTCCCCCAGAAGCGGCCTGATTATCCCTGATTCCCGGTTGACTTCGGGCGTCCTGCGAGTAAAAGGCGGGCTCCAAGAGATTCCACGGGGTTTGCACTACGCGTTTTGCCCCGCAGCAGGAGCGAAACAAATGGCGAAGCCGACGACGATCAAGATCCGCCTGAACTCCTCGGCCGGGACGGGGCACTTCTACGTGACCAAGAAGAACGCCCGCACGATGACCGAGAAGATGGCGGTCAACAAGTACGACCCGGTTGTGCGCAAGCACGTCGAGTACAAGGAAGGCAAGATCAAGTAAGATCTGCCGATCCGAATGATCATGCGAAAGAACCGCGCCCTGACCGGGGCGCGGTTCTTTTCATTTCAGATTGGCGCCTGTCGCGCGACCTTGCCGTGTCAGGAAAAAGGGCGCCCGAGGGCGCCCTTGTCGTTTGCATCCGCGGGGATGGCTCAGAACGGGATTTCGTCATCGAAATCCGGACGCTGACCGCCGCCCGAAGACGAGCCGCCGCGACCACCGCCCGAGGAATAGCCGCCACCGGACGAGCCGCCCGACGACGAGCCACCGTCATAGCCGCCTCCGCCGCCATAGCTGTCATCGCGACCGCCCCCGCCCGAGCCGCCACGACCGTCCAGCATGGTCAGCTCGCTGCGGAAGGGGCGAAGCGCCACTTCGGTCGAGTAACGGTCCTGCCCGCTTTGGTCCTGCCATTTGCGGGTCTCAAGCTGACCCTCGATATAGACCTTGGCGCCTTTCTTCAGGAACTGCTCGGCCACGCGGACCAGCGGTTCGGAATAGATCGCGACGGTATGCCATTCGGTCCGCTCACGACGCTCGCCGGTATTGCGGTCCTTCCAGGTCTCCGAGGTGGCGATGCGCAGATTGGCGACCTTGCCCCCGCTGGGGAAGGTGCGGATTTCAGGGTCTTGACCCAGGTTGCCAATCAGGATCACCTTGTTCACGCTGCCTGCCATGTGAACGTCCTTTGTCTTCTAGCATGTTTCTTTGTCGGCTGATGTAACGCCTTGGGGCCCGTCGCGGCAAGGGGCTTGGCCCTTGGGAATCTGCTTGCCAGGCTGGGGATCGGGGCGAAGACTGTGGCGAGAATCCGCCGAAGCCTGTTCGGCCGTGGTGGCAGAAGTAAAGGACTTGCGGCAAAGCCGGGCCGCTGCGCTATACTGCTGCGCAAAAAACATGTCGGCATGAGGGACGAGAGATGGTTTCACCTGAACGCGCTCGGCTGCGCTACCTGACACGTGTGGCCCTGGCGGTCGTCGTGGGATGCGGCCTTGCGGCCCCGGCCATGGCCGATGGATTGCGTCTGCAGAAAAGCGGCAAGTCCCGCATTGCCCAGTTCGAACGCCAGACCCGCCTGATGGACAGCCGTCTGGCTGGCCAATATCAGCAATCCTCGCGGTTGCGGCCTGGCAGCGCCTCGACCAAAAGCGTGGTCGACCTGAATCTTCCGGGCGTCATCCCGGCCTACAGCGGAAATCGTCGCAGCCAGTATCTGCCCCACGCCAAGGCGATGGCCCGCAAGCATGGCGTGCCCGAGGATCTGTTCCTGCGCCTCGTGCAGCAGGAATCCGGCTGGAACCCCTCGGCCCGGTCGCACAAGGGCGCGCAGGGTCTTGCGCAGCTGATGCCGGGCACGGCGGCCAAGCTGGGCGTCAATCCCAGCGATCCGTTGCAGAACCTCGAAGGCGGCGCGCGCTATCTGCGGATGATGTACAATACCTTTGGCAGCTGGCAGCTGGCGCTGGCGGCCTATAACGCGGGTCCGGCGGCGGTTGCGAAATACGGGGGTGTCCCACCCTATCGCGAGACCAAGAACTATGTCCGCATCATTCACGGCGGCTGATCCGGCCTCCGTCTTGCGAAAAGGCCGCGGCAATGCCGCGGCCTTTTCGATTCCGTGCCGTGGTGTTCAGCCTTAGAAGGTCGAGGGGATGACGCGGCTGTATTTCGTGCCCGCGATCGACGCGCCGGCCATCAGCCCGGACTGGCCGAAGATCATCGCGACCACCGGCTGCTGGGCCGTGATCGTGTCGGTCCCCAGTGCCAGTCCGCGCGTGGGAAGCGCGTAATAGGCATCGGCCTCTGCCACCCAGCCCGGCGCGCGGCGGAAGTCGGACAGCGCCGCATCCGTCTGGAAGATCAGGACATGGGCATATTGCTGTGCGCCCAGCTGGAAGCCGACACTGGCTTGCGTCGCTGAATAGTAATCCACGGTCGCGTTGTTGATGCGAAGCGCGCCCTGACCATAGGCGCCACCGACCCCGAATCCCGCTTCGGTCATCAGCGGCATGTAAAGAACGCCCTTGGCGTTCTCGATCATCGGGCCGACGCCGGGATAGTTCTGCAGCAGATAGGCGCGGGTCGCGTCCACCCTTGCATCCAACCGGGCCGAGGCGTTCTGGCCGACCGCGTTCGTGCAGGCCGCCAGCCCCATCGCGGCGCCCGCCAGAAGCAGGTGCCGCCTGTTCAACCCATTGGAGAATTTCATCTTTCCCTTATCCCTTTGTCCGGCGGTTGGTTCCGCGCTTTGACCGGCGATGATAGGGATTTTCGCCCCGTCATGCCAGCGCTTCGGCCACCTGCGGGGCGTAATAGGTCAGAATCCCGTCGCAGCCGGCCCGGCGGAAGGCCAGCAGGCTTTCCATCACCACCCCACGCCCCAGCCAGCCATTGCGGATCGCGCCTTCGATCATCGCGTATTCGCCGCTGACCTGATAGGCATAGGTCGGCGCGGCAAAGCGGTCCTTCACCATCCGGCAGATGTCCAGATAGGGCATGCCCGGCTTGACCATGACCATATCCGCGCCCTCGGCCAGGTCGCGGGCGACGCAGCGCATCGCCTCTTCCTTGTTGGCAGGATTGATCTGGTAGGTCTTCTTGTCCCCGACCAGCCGGCCCGAGGCGCCGACCGCGTCCCGGAAGGGGCCATAGAAGCCGCTGGCATATTTCGCCGCATAGGACAGGATCGCCACGTCCTTGTGGCCGTTCGTCTCCAGAAGCTGGCGAAGCGCGCCGATTCGGCCGTCCATCATGTCCGAGGGGCCAAGGATGTCCGCACCGGATTCGGCCTGCACCAATGCCATGCGGCCAAGCGCCTCGACCGTCTCGTCGTTCAGGATCACGCCGTCCCGCACCAGCCCGTCATGGCCATTCGCGTTATAGGGATCCAGCGCGATATCGGTCATCACGGCAAGCTCGGGCGCGACTTCCTTGATCGCGCGGATCGCGCGGTTGCCGATATTGTCGGGATCCCAGGCGCGCTCGCAGCTTTCGGTCTTAAGGTCGGGGTCTGAATGGGGAAAGATGCAGACCGCAGGGATGTTCAGGCGCATCGCGGTTTCAGCCACGCGCTTCGCCCCGTCCAGCGTCAATCGCTCGACCCCCGGCATCGAGGGGATCTCGCCCGCGCCATCCGCCAGTTCGGTGACGAAGATCGGCCAGATCAGGTTCGAAGGTGTCAGGTTCACCTCGGTCGTCAGGGCGCGCAGGGCAGGGGTGCGGCGCAGGCGGCGCAGGCGTGTGGCCGGAAACGGAGCGATGATCGGGTTGGGGGACATGATGGCCTTCTTCCTGACTGGGCGGCGGGGACGCGGCCCCGCGCGGCGCGGATCTGGCACGAAACTGCACCGTCAGTTGCAGCGACGCAACCCCGGCCGCCCCGTCGCGAAAGATCAAGGTTTTCCTTCGCATGTCCCGCGGTTAGGTTCCCTGCAACGCTTCAATGAACGAGTTGACCTTGACCCAAGGCATTCTGGCCATCCTCGACAGCAGATCCTTCGGGTCGATCTGGTTCTGGCTTCTGCTGACATTGTGCTGGACGCTGGCGGGGCGCCGCGTGCTGGGGGTCCCGTTCGAGGTGGTGGCCGCCGCGCGCCGGATCCCGAAACAGGGTGCAGACGACCCCGCCGCTCTGCTGCTGCTTGACTGGCTCTCGCTTGGCCTGCCGCGCTGGCAATTGCCAAAGGCCGAAGGAACGGTCCTGCTGGGCGTCGCCGCGTTTGGACAAAGCGCGCTGTTCCTGCTGGGCTTCGTCTATGGGCTGGAAATGGCGCAGGCGCTGGTTCTGCTGACATTGCCCTTCATCCTGCTTTACCCGGTCGAACTGCGGCTGGCGCGTCGCGTTGGCGCGATTGTCGCGGCGGCCGAGACGGGGGCGCTGCCCATCAACGACGCAGCGCGGCAAGCTGCCGGGTTGATGCGGGCGCATCGCCGCATCATCACGGTCCTGTCGATCATCGCCGTCGCTCTTACCGCCTATCGGGGGGCGATCTGGCTGATCCAGCATCCCTTCGGTTTCTAGGAACCCGACTTGACTTCGACTGCAGCCACTTTACCTGACGAGCCATGGCCGATCACCTGATCCTATCCGGAGCCCCCGAAGGGCTAGACGCGGCGCTGCTGCTGCGGGAACTGGCGCGCGGAGAGAGCGTCATCCACCTGGCGCGGGACGACCGCCGCATGGCCGCGATGCGGTCGGCGCTGGCCTTTTATGCCCCCGATACCGTCGTGCTGGAGTTTCCGGCCTGGGACACCACACCCTATGACCGCGTTTCGCCCGCACCCGATGTGATGGCGGCGCGCATGGCGATCCTGACCGCCCTGGCGCATGGCGCGATCCGGGGGCCTTTCGTGCTGCTGACGACGCTGAACGCCGCCATGCAGCGCGTCCCCCCGCGCGAGGCGCTGCGCGAGGCCAGCTTTTCAGCGGCTGTCGGCGACCGGATGGACGAAGGCGGGCTGCGCGCCTATCTGGCGCGGATGGGCTTTTCGCAGTCGCCGACCGTGACCGAGCCGGGGGATTTCGCGGTTCGCGGCGGGATCATCGACATCTTTCCGCCCGGCGAAGCCGGGCCGATCCGGTTGGACATGTTCGGCGATGTGCTGGAAAGCGCCCGCCGCTTTGACGCCGAGACGCAGCGGTCCATCGAAAAGCTTGACCGGGTGGAACTGGCGCCGATGTCCGAGGTGATCCTGGACGAGGCCGCGATCACCCGTTTCCGCCAAAGCTATCGCGCCGAATATGGCGGTGGGGCCAATGACCCGCTTTACGAAGGGGTCAGTGCCGGTCGCAAGATGGCCGGGATGGAACATTGGCTGCCCTGGTTCCACGAGCGGCTGGAAAGCCTGTTCGACTATCTGCCGGGCGCTTCGATCATCTCGGATGACCATCTTGAGCAGGTGCGCGACGCGCGCTGGCACACGATCGGAGAGCAGTTTGACGCCCGACACGAGGCGCTGAAGCGCAAAGGCGGGACGGATGCCGTCTATCGCCCGGTTCCGCCCTCGGCCATGTTCCCCGACGAGGTCGAGTGGAAAGGCTGGCTCGCAAGCCACCGGATGCTGAAGTTGTCGGTCCTGCCGCAGCCGCCCGGACCGGGTGTGCTGGACGCGGGCGGGCGTGCGGGCCGCAATTTCGCACCCGAGCGACAAGCTGAGAAGGGAAACCTGTTCAAGGCCTTGGCCGAACATATTCGAAGTCTTCAAGCACAGCGCCGGGTCGTCATCGCCAGCTTTTCGGAAGGCGCACGCGAGCGGTTGGCCGGGCTGATCGCGGATGAAGGGATCATCGGTGCCAAGCCCATCGCACATTTGCGCGACCTGCCAGACCAGCCGGGTGCGCTGGGTCTGGCGGTCTGGCCGCTGGACGAGGGTTTCGTTTCCGACGGGCAGGCGACCGGGCCGCTGGCGGTCATCTCTGAACAGGATGTTCTGGGCGACCGGCTGATCCGCGGTGCGAAGAAGCGACGGCGTGCCGAGAATTTCCTGCGTGACACCCAGACGCTGTCGCCCGGCGACCTTGTCGTCCATGTCGAGCATGGCATCGGCCGCTATACCGGGCTTGAGACGGTGATGGCGCTTGGGATTCCGCACGATTGCGTGGCGCTGGAATATGCCGGCGGCGACCGGTTGTATCTCCCTGTCGAGAATATCGAGCTTCTGACCCGCTATGGACATGAAGAGGGGCTGCTCGACAAGCTGGGCGGCGGAGCCTGGCAGGCGCGCAAGGCCCGGCTCAAGGAACGCATCAAGCTGATCGCGGACAAGCTGATGCGCGTCGCGGCGGAACGACTGCTGCGTCCCGCCCCGGTCCTGGAGCCCGAGCGTCACGAGATCGAAAGCTTCGCCGCGCGCTTTCCCTATGCCGAGACCGAGGATCAGGCCAGCGCCATTGTCGATGTCGCCGAAGATCTCGCCGCGGGTCGACCGATGGACCGTCTGGTCGTGGGGGATGTCGGATTCGGCAAGACCGAGGTTGCGATGCGCGCGGCCTTCGTCGCGGCCTCGCAGGGGTATCAGGTCGCGGTCGTTGCGCCGACGACCCTGCTGGCGCGTCAGCATTTCCGCACCTTTGCCGAACGCTTCCGCGGCACCGCGATCAATGTGCGACCGCTGTCGCGCTTTGTCTCGACCAAGGACGCGTCCGAGACCCGCAAGGGACTGGCCGAAGGCACGGTCGACATCGTCGTCGGCACCCATGCCGTGTTGGCCAAGCAGGTGCGGTTCAAGAACCTTGGCCTGCTGATCGTCGACGAAGAGCAGCATTTCGGCGTGGCCCACAAAGAGCGGCTGAAGGAACTGCGCAGCGACATCCACGTCCTGACCCTGACCGCGACGCCGATTCCGCGAACGCTGCAATTGTCGCTGACCGGGGTGCGCGACCTGTCGATCATCGGGACACCCCCCGTCGACCGCCTTGCGATCCGTACTTATGTCAGCGAATTCGACAGCGTGACCATTCGCGAAGCCTTGCTGCGCGAAAAGTATCGTGGCGGGCAAAGCTTCTTCGTCGTCCCGCGTCTGACGGACTTGCCCGAGGTCGAGGACTGGCTAAAGGAACATGTCCCCGAGGTCAGCTATATCGTGGCCCACGGCCAGCTTGCCGCGGGCGATCTCGACACGCGGATGAATGGCTTTTACGACCGCGGGGCGGACGTGCTTCTGGCAACGAGTATCGTGGAATCCGGGTTGGATATTCCCACCGCGAACACGATGGTGGTCTGGCGCGCCGACATGTTCGGCCTTGCCCAGCTTTACCAGATCCGTGGCCGGGTGGGGCGGTCCAAGATCCGGGCCTATTGCTATCTGACGACGAAACCGCGAGTGCCCCTGACGCCACAGGCGATGCGGCGGCTGAAATTCCTTGGCTCGATCGACAGTCTTGGCGCTGGCTTCAACCTTGCCTCGCAGGATCTGGATCTGCGCGGGGCAGGGAACCTTCTGGGGGAAGAGCAGTCGGGCCATATCAAGGAAGTCGGCTTCGAGCTTTACCAGCAGATGCTGGAAGAGACGATCGCCAAGCTGAAATCCGGCGAGATCGAGGGCACACCCGAGGACGAATGGGCGCCGCAGCTGAATCTTGGCGTGCCGGTGACGATCCCGGAAAGCTATATCCCCGATCTGGACGTTCGGCTGGGGCTGTATCGTCGACTGGCCGAGCTGACCACCAAGGTCGAGCTGGAGGGTTTCGCGGCGGAGTTGATCGACCGCTTCGGCCCGCTGCCGCGCGAGGTGAACACGCTGCTTTTGGTGATCCGCATCAAGGCGATGGCAAAGCGGGCCAATATTTCCAAGCTGGACGCCGGCCCCAAGGGCGTGACGATCCAGTTCCACGGCGACCGCTTCCCCAATCCCGCCGGACTTGTCGAGTTCATTCACGACCAGCGCGGACAGGCGAAAGTCACCGACAACAAGATCGTTGTTCTGCGCGACTGGCCGAGCGACGCGGACCGCATCAAGGGCGCCTTTGGGGTGGCCAAGGATCTGGCGGCGAAGATCAAGGAAGGGAAGGCGCGGGGCTGACTGCGCCTTGCGCCGGGGGCGCTGCCCCCGGACCCCCGGGGTATTTTCGAAACAGTGAAGGGATCGGGGCGGGCAGCTTTGCGGATGATCCTGGAATGAGAAAAGGGCGGCGCTTTCGCGCCGCCCTTTCTGGTTCTGGTCTGACGGTCAGTCCGCCGTCAGCAGCGGGGGTTTGGAATTGCTGATCCGGGGCGCCTCGGGACCGGTGATGTCGAAGACGGGTTTGTCATCCTCGATCCGGACCCGGACGACGCCGCCTTTGGTCAGGCGACCGAACAGCAGTTCCTCGGCCAGCGGCTTCTTGATCGTTTCCTGGATCACGCGGCCCAGCGGACGCGCGCCCATCTTGTCGTCATAGCCCTTCTCGGCAAGCCAATGGGCAGCCTCGGAGGTCAGTTCGATATGGACGCCACGGTCGATGAGCTGGGCTTCCAACTGCAGCACGAATTTCTCGACAACCTGGACGATCACTTCGCGCGAAAGGGGCGCGAAGCTGATGACCGCATCCAGACGGTTGCGGAATTCGGGGGTGAAGGTCCGCTCGATCGCGGCGGTATCCTCACCCTCGCGGCGTTCGCGGCCGAAGCCGAACGCGGCCCTGGCCTGGTCTGCGGCGCCCGCGTTCGAAGTCATGATCAGGATCACGTTGCGGAAATCGACCTGGCGACCGTTATGGTCGGTCAGTTTTCCGTGGTCCATGACCTGCAGCAGGATGTTGAAGACATCCGGATGCGCCTTTTCGATTTCGTCCAGCAGCAGCACACAATGCGGATGCTGGTCCACGCCATCGGTCAGAAGCCCGCCCTGGTCGAAGCCGACATAACCCGGAGGCGCGCCGATCAGGCGACTGACCGCGTGTTTCTCCATGTATTCCGACATGTCGAAACGCAGCAACTCGACGCCCAGGGTCGAGGCGAGCTGCTTGGCCACCTCGGTCTTGCCGACGCCGGTGGGACCCGCGAAGAGGTAGTTCCCGATCGGCTTTTCAGGCTCGCGCAGTCCCGCCCGCGCCAGCTTGATCGACGAGGACAGCGCCTCGATCGCGGCATCCTGCCCGAAGACCAGGCGCTTCAGGGTGGCCTCCATGTCGCGCAGCACCGCCGCATCGTCCTTGGACACGTTCTTCGGAGGAATGCGCGCGATCTTGGCGACCACTGCCTCGATCTCTTTCGGGCCGATGGTCTTGCGGCGCTTGCTCTCCGAGATCAGATGCTGCGCCGCGCCTGCTTCGTCGATCACGTCGATCGCCTTGTCGGGCAGCTTGCGGTCATGGATGTAGCGCGCCGAAAGCTCAACCGCGGTCTTGATCGCGTCGTTGGTATAGCGCAGGTCGTGATGCTTTTCGAAGCTGGGTTTCAGTCCCATCAGGATCTTGATCGTGTCGGGCACGTTCGGCTCGTTCACGTCGATCTTCTGGAAGCGGCGGGACAGCGCGCGATCCTTGTCGAAATGCTGACGGAATTCTTTGTAGGTGGTTGAGCCCATGCAGCGCAGCTTGCCGCCCGACAGCGCCGGTTTCAGCAGGTTCGAGGCGTCCATCGCCCCGCCAGAGGTCGCGCCGGCGCCGATGACGGTGTGGATCTCGTCAATGAAAAGAATGGCGTCGGGGTGATCTTCAAGCTCTTTCACAACGGCTTTCAGCCGTTCCTCAAAGTCGCCGCGATAGCGGGTTCCGGCCAGAAGCGCGCCCATGTCGAGCGAGAAGATGGTCGAACCGGCCAGCACGTCGGGGGTCTCGCCCCGCGTGATCTTCAGCGCCAACCCCTCGGCGATGGCGGTCTTGCCCACGCCGGGATCGCCCACCAGAAGCGGGTTGTTCTTGCGCCTGCGGCACAGAACCTGGATGCAGCGCTCCACCTCGTCCGCGCGGCCGATCAGCGGGTCGACATCCCCGCGCGAGGCTTTCTTGTTCAGATTGACGCAGTATTTCGCCAGCGCGGATTCGTCCTTGGCCGGCGCTTGCTCCGCCTGGGCCTGCTCGCCCGGCTGATCGGCCCCCTGAACGGGACGGCTTTCCGAGAATGACGGATTCTTCGCCACGCCATGCGCGATGAAGTTGACCGCGTCGTAACGGGTCATGTCCAGTTCTTGGAGAAAGAATGCGGCATTGGATTCGCGTTCGGCAAAGATCGCGACCAGCACATTGGCGCCCGTCACCTCGGTCCGGCCCGAGGACTGGACATGGATCGCGGCGCGCTGGATCACCCGCTGGAATGCGGCGGTCGGGACGGCCTCCGACCCTTCGACATCGGTGATGAGGGTCGAAAGATCATCTTCGATGAATTCCACCAGCATCCGCCGCAATTCGTCCAGGTCGACGTTGCATGCCCGCATGACCTTCACGGCATCGGGTTCGTCGGTCAGCGCCAGCAAAAGATGTTCGAGTGTCGCCAGTTCATGCCGATGCTCATTGGCCAATGCCAGCGCGGAATGAATGGCCTGTTCCAGCGTGTTCGAAAAGGACGGCACGGTTCAGCTCCTGTCAGTCTGCTGGCGGTTTGGGCCACCAAATCTGGCGGTCCACCTGACCAGACTGTCACCATAAGGTTAGAATTTGGTGGAATTTCGCGCAATTCAAGCGGTATCTGCATCCGCTCATGCCGAAACTCCGGCGGTTGAATAGGATGTGATGTTCGGGTGCTGGCTTTTCAAGCATCCGCAACCGGGGTGGACAGGGGCAACATGGGGCGCCGCACCTGCTGCAATGCTTCTGGTATGCCGCAAGGACCGGGTCAGAACGTGTCCTTCATCGTGCGAAGTCTTGCAAAAACATCGGCATCCGATGCGCCTGTCATGCCCAGCCCGTCCCGCAATTCGCGCGGGCGCAGAAAGGGATTGGTCGCGCGTTCGTCATCCAGCGTCGCAGGTGCGCAGGGGCGGCGACCCGCAGCTGTGTCGTCCAGGCGTTGCCGCAATGCATCATTCCCGGAATCGACGGAAAGCGCGAACGCGCCGTTACCGCGGCAATAGTCATGCCCCGAACAGATGAGCGTCTGGCCGGGCAGGGCGTTCAGCCGAGACAGGCTTTCCCACATCATTTCGGCCGATCCCTCAAACAGGCGGCCGCAGCCCAGTGCCATCAGGCTGTCTGCCGTGAAGGCCATGCCGGACTGGGGCAGGTGAAAGGCGACATGGCCGATCGTATGGCCGGAAACATCGATCACTTCGGCGGCTTCGCCGCAGATCTCGACGCTGGCGCCGACCGCGGCCTGCAGGTCCAGGCGGGGCAGACGGGCGGCATCCGCGGGATTTCCCATGACCTTTGCCCCGGTCGCTGCCACGATCTCGGGGACGGCCTGGATGTGATCTGCATGATGATGGGTCAGGGCGATCAGGTTAAGCGTCCAGCCGCGCGCTTTCAATTCGGCCAGGATCGGCGTGGCCTCGGGCGCGTCGATCAGTGCGGTCTGCCCGTTTCCATGAAGAAGCCAGGCATAGTTGTCGGTCAGGCAGCGGACGGGAACCAGTTCCAGCGGCATTGGCAATTCCTTTACTTTGCAGCAGTCTGGCCCGACGGAACGAGAGGCGCAATGCATCAGGACGTGATCGAGCTGCGAAAGTTCTACTACAGCCGGGCGCTGGGGCGCGTGGTGCAAAAGGTGCTGCGCGACCGGCTGACGCAATCCTGGCCGCCCGACCAATCCGCGGGCATGACCGTGGCAGGATACGGCTTTGCCGCGCCACTGCTGCGACCCTATCGGGGCCGCGCGCGTCGGGTCATCAGCCTGATGCCGGGGCCGCAAGGGGTGATGGCTTGGCCGCCCGGCCTGCCGAACTGCTCGGTCCTGTGCGAAGAGACCGCGTGGCCGCTGGATACGGGCAGCGTCGATCGCCTGGTGCTGCTTCACGCGCTGGAATCCGGCGACAACCCGCAGGCGCTGCTGGCCGAGGCGTCGCGCGTCCTTGGTCCCGGCGGCAGAATGCTGGTCATGGCCACCAATCGGGCCGGGCTGTGGGCGCGTTCGGATGCGACGCCGTTCGGCTTCGGAAGAAGCTACACCGCCGGACAGCTGGAAGCGCTGGCGCGCAGCGCGGGATTCGTCACCGAGGCGACGGGGGCCGCGCTTTACATCCCGCCCTCGGACCGGCGCTTCTGGCTGCGCAGCGCACAGATGTGGGAGCGGACCGGACTGCGCATCAGCCAGATGCTGGTGGCGGGCGTGACCCTGGCCGAGTTCAGCAAGCAGGTGCAGGCCCCCATCGGCAAGACAAGACGCGTCAGCGTGCCAAGCCCGCTGGATGTGCTGGAGGGCATCGCCCGTCCGAAGCCCGCCACTGGGCGCGGAAAACACGTCCGCGAAGGCAAGGGACAGCTTTCCCGCGACGGTTGAATTTCGGCAAACTTCCTCTCGGAATGGTAAGTGTCGGCGGATCGCCGCGTGGCGTTAGCGCCACCGTTCTTCCATACCACGCGGCGTCATCGAACTAAGGGCGGAAACGCTCGCTTTTCCGTGTGCAATGCGGTTGCGGCACAAGAAATCACCTGCTAAGGACGCGGCAGATTTTCGGGAACGTTCGGTCGGGCACGGCTTGGAGTTCCTCTTGACCTGCGCTCCGTGACAGACCGGTTCCACTGACCGGCCCGCCAGCGGAGCTTGCGCAAACCGGAAGGATGACCGTGGCCAATTCCGCTTCGATTTCCGCTGATATCGCCGGGCGTTATGCACAGGCCCTTTTCGAACTGGTGAAGGATTCGGGTCTTGATGCCCTGTCCACGCAAGTCGACGACCTGGCTGCCGCCTATGGTAAAAGCGCGGATCTTCGTGACCTGACCGTCTCGCCGCTTTACGACCGCAACGCGCAGGAGGCCGCGATTTCCGCATTGGCCGAACGCATGGGGCTGTCGGTCGAGCTGGCGAACACGCTGCGCCTGCTGGCCCGGAACCGCCGGTTGTTCACGTTGCCCCAATTCATCGCCAAGCTGCGCGGCCTGATCGCCGAAGCCAAGGGCGAAGTCACCGCCGATGTCGTCAGCGCGCAGGAGCTGACCAAGGACCAGAAGACCCGCCTGGCCGAGACTCTCGCCAGCAAATCGGGCAAGAAAGTCAAGCTGAACACGCGCGTCGATGAGAGCCTCATCGGCGGCATGATCGTCAAACTGGGCTCGCAGATGATCGACAGCTCGATCCGCTCGAAGCTCGCCTCCCTCCAGAATGCTATGAAAGAGGTCGGATAATGGGAATCCAGGCAGCCGAAATCTCGGCCATCCTCAAGGATCAGATCAAGAATTTCGGTCAGGACGCCGAGGTGGCCGAGGTCGGGCAGGTGCTGTCCGTCGGTGACGGTATCGCCCGCGTCTATGGCCTGGACAAGGTCCAGGCTGGCGAGATGGTCGAATTCCCGGGCGGCATCCGCGGCATGGTGCTGAACCTTGAAACCGACAACGTCGGCATCGTGATCTTCGGCGACGACCGTTCGATCAAGGAAGGCGACACCGTCAAACGTACCGGCGCCATCGTGGAAGTTCCCGCCGGCAAGGGTATGCTGGGACGCGTCGTCGACGCGCTCGGCAACCCGATCGACGGCAAGGGCCCGCTGGAAAACGTCGAGCGCCGCATTGCCGACGTGAAGGCCCCCGGCATCATGCCGCGCAAATCGGTTCACGAACCGATGGCGACCGGCCTGAAATCGGTTGACGCCATGATCCCCGTCGGCCGCGGCCAGCGCGAGCTGATCATCGGCGACCGCCAGACCGGCAAGACCGCGATCGCGCTCGACACGATCCTGAACCAGCAGAACTACAACGGCCGCGAAGCCGATGGCATGAAGACGCTGCACTGCATCTACGTCGCCGTGGGTCAGAAGCGTTCGACCGTCGCGCAGCTGGTGAAGAAGCTGGAAGAAACCGGTGCGATGGCCTATACGACCGTCGTCGCCGCGACCGCATCGGACCCGGCTCCGATGCAGTACCTGGCGCCCTATTCGGCGACCGCCATGGGCGAATATTTCCGCGACAACGGCATGGACGCCCTGATCATCTATGATGACCTGTCCAAGCAGGCCGTTGCCTATCGCCAGATGTCGCTGCTGCTGCGCCGTCCGCCGGGACGCGAAGCCTATCCGGGCGACGTCTTCTATCTGCACTCGCGCCTGCTGGAGCGTTCGGCCAAGCTGAACGAAGACAACGGCGCCGGTTCGCTGACGGCCCTGCCGATCATCGAAACCCAGGCAGGCGACGTGTCGGCCTATATCCCGACCAACGTGATCTCGATCACCGACGGCCAGATCTTCCTGGAAACGGAACTGTTCTTCCAGGGCATCCGCCCGGCCGTTAACACCGGTCTGTCGGTGTCGCGCGTCGGCTCGGCCGCACAGACCAAGGCGATGAAATCCGTTGCCGGCCCGGTCAAGCTGGAACTGGCCCAGTATCGCGAAATGGCTGCCTTCGCGCAGTTCGGCTCGGACCTGGATGCCGCCACGCAGAAGCTGCTGAACCGCGGTGCGCGCCTGACCGAGCTGATGAAGCAGCCGCAATACTCGCCGCTGACCAACGCCGAGATCGTGATCGTCATCTATGCCGGTACCAAAGGCTATATCGATGCCATTCCGGTCAAGGACGTGACCAAGTGGGAGCAGGGCCTGATCCAGTATCTGCGCAACCAGAAAGCCGATCTGCTTGATGACATGACCCGGAACGACCGCAAGATCGCGGGCGAGCTGGAAGCATCGATCAAGGCAGCGCTGGACGGTTACGCCAAGACCTACGCCTGAGGGGAGGGATAGATGCCCAGCCTCAAGGATCTAAAGAACCGGATCGGCAGCGTTAAGAACACGCGCAAGATCACCAAGGCGATGCAAATGGTCGCCGCCGCGAAACTGCGCCGCGCGCAGGAAGCGGCGGAAGCCGCGCGGCCCTATGCTGATCGGATGGCTGCTGTCATGGCCGGGTTGACCGCTTCGGCGGCCGGCTCGGACGCGGCGCCGCGCCTGCTGGCGGGAAGCGGCGACGATCGCCGTCACCTGCTGGTGGTGATGACCTCGGAGCGCGGGCTTGCGGGCGGGTTCAACTCGTCCATCGTCAAGCTTGCCCGTCAGCACCTTGCCGAGCTTCGCTCGCAGGGCAAAGAGGTGACCATCCTGACCGTGGGCAAGAAGGGCCGCGAGCAGCTGAAACGTGATTTCGGCGACCTGTTCGTCCATCACGTCGATCTGAGCGAAGTCAAACGCATTGGCTATGACAATGCGCGCGGCATCACCGACGAGATCCTGGAACGCTTCGACGCGGGCCAGTTCGACGTGGCCACGCTGTTCTACAACCGGTTCGAATCCGTCATCAGCCAGATTCCGACTGCCCGGCAGATCATCCCCGCCGTTCTCGACGAGACGGCCGAGGCCGGTGCCTCGGCGCTCTACGACTATGAGCCGGACGAAAACGCGATCCTGACCGACCTGTTGCCCCGTTCGGTGGCAACGCAGGTCTTCGCGGCGCTGCTGGAGAATGCGGCGTCCGAACAGGGCGCGCGGATGAGCGCCATGGACAACGCCACGCGCAACGCGGGCGACATGATCGACCGCCTGACCACCGAGTATAACCGCTCGCGTCAGGCTGCGATCACCAAGGAACTGATTGAAATCATCTCGGGCGCCGAGGCGCTCTGACACGTAGGGGTATAACATGGCAGAGGCCAAAGGAAAAATCACGCAGGTGATCGGCGCCGTCGTGGACGTACAGTTCGACGGCCAACTTCCCGCGATTCTGAACGCTCTTGAGACCGAGAACAACGGCAAGCGCCTGGTTCTGGAAGTCGCGCAGCATCTGGGCGAAAACACCGTCCGCACCATCGCCATGGACGCGACCGAAGGTCTGGTCCGTGGTCTGCCGGTCACCGACCTGGGCGAGCCGATCATGGTTCCGGTGGGCGACGTGACGCTGGGCCGCATCCTGAACGTCGTGGGCGAGCCCGTCGACGAAGGTGCGCCGCTGACCGTCACCGACAAGCGTGCGATCCACCAGCCGGCTCCGGACTTCGCCTCGCAGGCGACGGCTTCGGAAATCCTGGTCACCGGCATCAAGGTCATCGACCTGCTGGCACCCTATTCCAAGGGCGGCAAGATCGGCCTGTTCGGCGGCGCAGGCGTGGGCAAGACCGTTCTGATCATGGAACTGATCAACAACATCGCGAAAGTGCACTCGGGCTACTCGGTGTTCGCGGGCGTTGGCGAACGGACCCGTGAAGGCAACGACCTGTATCACGAGATGGTCGAATCGGGCGTTATCGTTCCGGACAATCTGCCGGAATCGAAAGTGGCGCTGGTCTATGGCCAGATGAACGAGCCGCCGGGAGCCCGTATGCGCGTCGCGCTGACCGGTCTGACGCTGGCCGAACAGTTCCGCGATGCCTCCGGCACCGACGTTCTGTTCTTCGTCGACAACATCTTCCGCTTCACCCAGGCTGGTTCGGAAGTGTCGGCGCTGCTGGGCCGTATCCCGTCCGCCGTGGGCTACCAGCCGACGCTGGCCACTGACATGGGCGCGATGCAGGAACGCATCACCTCGACCAAGAAGGGCTCGATCACCTCGATCCAGGCCGTCTACGTCCCGGCCGATGACTTGACCGACCCGGCTCCGGCCACGACCTTCGCCCACCTTGACGCCACGACCGTTCTGTCGCGCGCGATCTCGGAACTCGGGATCTACCCGGCCGTCGACCCGCTCGACTCGAACTCGCGGATCCTTGATCCGGCGGTTGTCGGTGAAGATCACTACAACGTCGCGCGTTCGGTTCAGGGTATCCTGCAGAAGTACAAGTCGCTGCAGGACATCATCGCCATCCTTGGCATGGACGAACTGTCGGAAGAGGACAAACTGACGGTGACCCGCGCCCGGAAGATCCAGCGCTTCCTGTCCCAGCCCTTCGACGTTGCGAAAGTCTTCACCGGCTCGGACGGCGTCCAGGTTCCGCTGGAAGACACGATCAAGTCGTTCAAGGCTGTGGTCAATGGCGAGTACGATCACCTGCCGGAAGCCGCCTTCTACATGGTCGGTGGCATCGAGGAAGTGAAAGCCAAGGCTCAGCGTCTCGCCGCTGACGCGGCGTAAGGGGGCAACATGGCCGACACGATGCAGTTCGACCTCGTCTCGCCGGAACGGAACCTGCTTTCCGTTCCCGTGCGCGAGGTGCGCCTGCCCGGCGCCGATGGCGACCTGACGGCGATGCCCGGCCATGCGCCGGCCATCGTCAACCTGCGGCCCGGTCTTGTGACCGTGGTCAAGGCTGACGGGTCGGAGACGGAATTCGCGGTGACCGGCGGCTTCGCCGAGATCAACAACGAATCCGTCACCCTTCTGGCCGAGCGTGGCCATCCGCGCGCCGAAATGACGCAAGAGATCTTCAACGAGATGATGGCTCAGGCCCAGCGTCAGGTGAAGGTCGCGAAGGAGCGTTCGAGCACGGGCGAAGAGATCGTCGCAGCAGCCGTCAAGCTGCTTGCGGATATGGAGGCCCTTGGCACCCATATCGGTCTGGACCCGGAAAAGTCGAACTTCCTGCACTAAGCGGCGCTGCGATGCCAGACAACAGTAAGCCCCGGAGGTTCCGGGGCTTTACTAGTTTTGAAGGCAGCGTTGAAATATGCACCGGAGGTAACGGTTTTGCGGCGATTCGATCACTTCGCGGTCGGTGTGGCCAGCGGTGTCGTGGACATGTTCTCGGCATTCGAAGACGGCAGCGCGATGTGGACGGGCGAGGGGCCGCGACTGGAACGCCGCGAGGTTCGCTTTAGCGAACCCTTTGTCGAACCGCCGAGCGTGCAGGTGTCGATGGTGATGTGGGACATCGGCGCCAATGCGAACCAGCGCGCCGACCTGCGCGCGGCCGAGGTCAGCCGCGACGGTTTCCAGATCGAGTTTCGCACCTGGGGCGACACCCGCGTTGCCCGCGTCCGGGCCAGCTGGATGGCGATCGGGCCGTTGCGCCACAATGACGATTTCGAGGACGACTAGGTCTTTCAGGCGCGCTCAAGGTTCAGCCGGATCAGTTCGGCCGTCTGGGTCGGATGCGTGATCGGCAGCATGTGCGAGGCGTCCTGAACCACGGCCCGGCCGACATCCTGAAGACGCGATGCCAAGGCCTGGGCGATCGAGGGAATCGAGTTCGGCGAATCCTGCCCCATGATCAGCATCACCGGTGCGTCGATTGATTCCAGCCCGTCCGGCCGCAGGATATTGGCGCTGTCATGCAGCAGGGTGTCATTGCCGGAAACGACCATTGCCATCTGCCGCGCCAATCGCTTGCGAGCAGCCGGGGTCTGCATGTCCCAATCGAGACCACCCCATGTCGTCAGAAAGCGCCGCGCCGCATCCTCGGGCGCACCATTTTGCGCCATCTCGCTGATTTCCTGCAATTCCTCGGTATCGTCGGGATCGGGCGAGGCTGCGAAAAGAACCGGTTCGATCAGTGTCAGGCTGCGCACGGCCTCGGGTGCCGCGACCGCGATGCGCAGGGCGACCGTCGCACCGATGCTGTGCCCGATCAGGTCCAGCGGACGCGTGATCAGGGCCGCCGCCTGCCGGGTGACGGTGGTGTGAAAGTCTGGTGGGCCGCCATCCCAGTCGGGACTGGCGCCGTGGCCGGGCATGTCAGGCGCAGTTATCTGCACCAGATCCTGAAGCTGCGCGGCGATGGGGCGCCAATAGCTGGCATTGCCCATCATGCAATGCAGCGCCAGCGCCGGGCGATCCTGGTTGCCCGGCCATGTTCTTGGGCTCATGTCGATCACAGCGCGGCGAGGTGCCGGTCCAGGAAGTCGAGCCTGTCCTGTCCCCAGAAACGTTCGTTGCTTTCGCGCACGATATAGAAGGGAGCGCCGAAGACACCGGCTTCGACGGCTTCCTCAAGATTGCGCTCATATACCTGTGCGCCGATGAAAAGCCCGCTGTTGACGAGACCCGGATCAAAGCCCGCGCCAGACAGTTTGGCGCGGATGACCTCATCATCGGCGATGTCCAGCTGTTCGGCCCAGACGGCGCGGACAAAGCTTTGCACCAGCCCGGCCAGATCCCCTCCGCCAGCCTTTTGTGCCGCAATCACGGCATAGGCCGAGGGGGCGGCGTTTACCGGCCAGAAGGCGGGACGCATGTTCAGGGGCAGTCCCAACAGGTCGGACCAGCGCCGCAATTCCTGATCGCGATACTCCAGCCGCGAAGGATGGCGGTTCGCCGGACGAACGCCGCCGGTCCGGTCGAAAAGCTGAAGCAGGTCGACGGGTTTGTAAGTGATCTCGGCCCCGTGCCGTGCGGCGATTTCCTCAAGCCGGGCACCGGCAAGATACGTCCAGGGGCTTTGTGTCCCAAAGTAATAGTCGATATGCGCCATAAGCGGGCCTCCGGGGTTTGCGGGCAAGCTAACCCGGTGATAAGCGGTGTGCAATCGCACGAATCCAGCAATAATCCAGCCAATTCTGATAGACGGAGCAAGCCATGCCGGCCATGACCGAACCCAAGCTTATTGCGGGCAATGCCAACCGGCCGCTGGCCAATGCCATTGCCCGGCGCATGTCGATGCATCGCGGCATGAACGTCGCTCCGATCGAGGCGCGCGTCGAACGTTTCAACGACCAGGAAATCTTCGTCGAGGTCTATGAGAACGTCCGTGGCGAGGACATGTTCATCATCCAGTCGACCTCGAATCCCGCGAACGATAACCTGATGGAACTGCTGATCATGACGGATGCGCTGAAGCGTTCGTCGGCATCGCGCATCACGGCGGTGATCCCCTATTTCGGCTATGCCCGGCAGGACCGCCGCGCCAAGGCGCGCACGCCGATCAGCGCCAAGCTGGTTGCGAACCTGCTGACCGAGGCGGGCGTCGACCGGGTCCTGACGCTGGACCTGCACGCCGCACAGATCCAGGGCTTCTTCGATATCCCGGTGGACAACCTTTACGCCGCTCCGGTCTTTGCGCTGGACATCAAGCACCATTTCAAGGACCGCCTGTCGGACCTGATGGTGATTTCCCCCGACGTCGGCGGCGTCGCGCGTGCGCGCGAACTGGCGCAGCGGATCGGAGCGCCCCTTGCCATCGTCGACAAGCGTCGCGAAAAGCCGGGCGAAATTGCCGAGATGACCGTGATCGGTGACGTGACGGGCAAGACCTGCATTATCGTCGACGACATCTGTGACACGGCCGGGACGTTGTGCAAAGCGGCGCAAGTGCTGACCGAGCATGGCGCGGTCGAAGTTCATGCCTATATCACGCACGGCGTGCTGTCCGGCCCCGCGGTCGAGCGCGTGCAGAAATCCGTAATGAAATCGCTGGTCATCACCGACTCGATCGAGCCGGGCGACAAGGTTCGTTCGGCCAGCAACATCCGCATCGTGCCGACCGCACCGATGTTCGCGCAGGCTATCCTGAACATCTGGAACGGCACTTCGGTCAGTTCGCTCTTCGAGGTCGATACGCTCGGTCCGATCTACGAAGGTCTTTATACCGGCTTCTGACAGACGGTATCGCGGCGTGGCCCATCCACGTCCGAAAGCCCCGGCGGCCAGATGGCGGCCGGGGCTTTTCCGTTGCAGGAAGGTCCCGTTACAGGAAGCGCGGGAACTCGATTTTCGGACAGCGATCCTCGATCACAGTCAGGCCGCGGGCGCGCGCGCGCTGCGCGGCGGGCTCGTGAAAGATGCCAAGTTGCATCCAGATCGTCCGCACATCACGCAGATGGGCAAGCGCCTCATCGACGATCGAGGGGATGGCCTCGGCCCGCCGGAAAATATCCACCATATCGACGCGAATATCGGCGGGAATCTGCGCAAGGCTGCCAAAGACGGGCTCGTCCAGGATCTCGGTGCCTGCATGAAACGGATTTACGGGAATCACTCGGTACCCTTGGGACTTCAGAAACCGTGCCACGCCCCAAGCGGGGCGCAACTCGTTCGGCGACAGACCGACCATGGCGATACAGCGTGTTTCGCGGGCGATTCGTGCAATGTCATCGTCCATCGGCGAAACACCGATGTCGCGAAGTATGGCATACTGCATGTGATCCTCCCCCAGATCTCAAACTAAAGTGGCATGGAAAAAGCGCCCGGTCCAGTGTATCTGGCCGGGCGCAAGTCGCGGAACGAGGGACAGTGATCTGAACATGAGCGTTCCGTGCCCATGTTCCCCAAATAAATGCGCACTGTGGCCCGAAAGTTCCACAGGCTTCACCATTTTGTGAAAAATTTACGGATGAAGGCGCGCCCAGACCGCCTTGGCCTGCATCAGCACGTGCTGCGGGTCGGCCAGAAGGCGCCTCCGTGCCGCTTCGGACCGCAAAAGATAGGTCCGCTGGCCGATCACGGCGAAATAGCGCGGGTTACCCGGCTCGGACCGACCCTCGGACAAAGCCACGACGCAAAGCCCGCCCAATCCCGGCGCGAATGCACGGGGATTGGCCTCGAACGCGGTGCGGTTGTCCTCGGTCGCAAAATGCCAGGACTTGCCGCGCCACATGGTCACGATGTCCGAGCGTCCCGGAATCGCCGCGCCCTCACGGCTATAGGAAACGGGATCCATGCCGTCCAATGCCCATTCCTGCGCCTGCGCGGCATGGCTCGCGAAGGTCAGGGACAGAAGCAGGGCGATAGTTCGAATCATGGCAGTGAGGAGGGCAATGCGAATGGGGATATGCTATTGATCTGACAAATCCCCGCCCGAATCTCAACCTGCGTGGGGCACAGCTATCCGCGTTGTGATTCCCAGCCTCAGATGCGTGAGGCCGCGTACAGCCCGACTGCCGCCGCGTTCGAGACGTTGAGCGATCCGAAATCCGCAGCAAAGGGAATGCGCAGGATCTTGTCGCAGGTCTCACGTGTGCGTTCGCGCAGGCCGGGTCCCTCGGCCCCAAGGACCAGGCAGAGGGCACGGCCAGACAGGGTGGCCAGCGCGTCGGGCAGGCTCTCTTCTCCGGTGCCGTCAAGCCCAAGGACCAGATAGCCCATCTCTTTCAATTCGATCAGTGCGTCCGCAAGGTTCCCCACCCGCAGATAGGGCTGTCGCTCCAGCGCGCCCGAGGCGGTCTTGGCCAATGCGCCGGTTTCAGGCGCGCTGTGGCGCGACGGCGCGATGACCGCGCGCGCGCCAAACACCTCGGCCGAGCGCAGGATCGCGCCGACGTTATGCGGATCGGTCACGCGGTCCAGCGCAACCAGCAGCGGCCTGCCCGGACCCGAAAGCGCCAGATCTGCCAGGTTGCCCCATTTCAGGGGCTTCACCTCAAGCGCGGCCCCCTGGTGGACGCTTTCTGGGGGAAGGGGCACGGACTTGTCGAAGCTGCGCGCATCCGCGATCTCTGGTTCGATCCCATCGGGCAGGGGTCCCAGCCGGTCCAGCGCGTTCTGGGTCACGACAAGGCGCAGCTTTTCACGGGCGGGGTTGGCCAGCGCGTCGCGGACCGCGTGCAGGCCGAACAGCCAGACAGTTTCGGCGGCAGCGGCACGGCGCGCACGTTCCTTGTCGATTACCCAGGTGGGCTTCTTCGTTTTCTGCGGTTTCTCGGCCATGACGCTTCCTTGCTTGCGTTAGTGGTAGCGCAGAAATCGCCGACAAATGCAACCTTTCGCTGGGTCCTGCACAGTTCTTGCCGGCAGGATGATTTTTCCCCGTTTCAGCGCTTGACGCCCCCGCCCCCTATGGGTAATCACCCCCCACGCCGAGGCGTTCGGCGGGCGACGTGCTGCAAGGTGCGGCAGCGGACTGTAACTCCGCCGGGGAGACCCATGCCTGGTTCGATTCCAGGGTCGCCCACCATTTCCCAATATGACATGATATTGAAGATGGTGGATGAACGCCCAGATGCGCGGCGCATGAATCCCAAGGAAACAATGCGTTATGGATGCGCGACGGGTGCTGTGATCGCGCATTTTCAATGCTTGCCGGCTATGCCCCCGCTTCACCCTGCTTGCTTGCGACGCGGGCCAGGAACCGTTCGACGTCAATGATGGCACGGTTGTGGGTCCCTTCGCCGATCAGGCCAGCATCGTCGTGGCAGGATACCCGGAACGTCAACGTCCGTCCTTGAACCGAGGTAAGTTCGACCTCTGCCGTGATCCGCATTCCGACCGGAGTTGCGGCGACATGGCTCATGTCCACGCGGGTTCCGACGGTATGCTGCCCTGCCTGCAGGTATGGGCGAAGCGCTGTGATGCAGGTCTGCTCCATGAACCCCACCATGATCGCCGTGGCGAGGACCGGGGGCATGTCGGCAAAGCCGGGCCAGTCGGGCGCAATGGCGGGGACTGTGTGGCGCGCCTCAACTCGCATGGTCTCGCGGTGAAGCAAACCAAGGGCGGGAGTGCTCATATCCGTCCTACCCGCATGTTGATGGGCCAGGTGACGCGATGCGCGTGCCGGTCGTCACCCCAAAGGTCGGAAAGTTCCCGGACGAAGTCGGTCAGGATGCCGTCCTGTCCCGCATCGACGGCGCGGCGCACGGCGGACCAGGTCGAGATATAGCCCAGGAACTCGCCCAGTTCCCAATCTCGTTCGATGGCAAGGGTGGGGGCAGGCAGTTCGTCGAACGGGAACTCGATATCGGCGTAGCCGCCGTCGACCAGCTTGCGCTCTGCTGGCCAGAACGGGTCGATCTCGTCGCGGTAGAACTTTGTAAACCGGTCGTTCAGGGCGTTGTCGTCAAGATGCAGGACGCCATAGCTGATCAGGGCGATGATCGCATCCGGGACGGCAAGGCGGCGCGCTTGGGCATAGAATGCGGGGCGGTCGAACCAATGTGCGGCCTGCGCGGCTGCGATCAGGTCGGCCCCGTGGTCACCCAGCGGGATGTCCTCGGCGGCGGAGCGAAGATAGGTGACGCGCGGGTGCCTCGTGGCGTTTTCCACCTGTTCGGCGCTGGGGTCCAGTCCGATCACCTCGTCGAAATGCTCGGCCAGTTGCACGGTCAATTGACCGGTTCCACAGCCGACGTCCAGTGCCCGCCCGTGACCGGGGGTAAGCTCCGCCAGCCGGGCCGCCAGCTGCGGCGGATATTCCGGCCGGAACAGGGCATAGCTGCGCCCGCCCTGGTCGAACCAGTTGGTCCGGTTCGAAGTCTTGGTCATGTTTGTTTCCTTTCCTGTGCCGCCAGCCGCAGCCTTGCCGCAAAACCGGTGCGTTCCAGCGCATCAGCCGCGTCTTCAAGGGCTAGCCGCAGGGGGTGGCCGGTCTCGGCTTCCAGCGCCTCGATCGTGGCGAAGGTGTCCTGCCAATGGTTCTGAAGGATGCCCAGCATCGCGCTGCCGCGTTCGGTCACGTGCAAGGCGCTTTTGCGGCCGTCCTCGACCCCCTCGCGAGCAAGAAGCCCGTCCATGACCATCAGTGCGACGGTCTGACTGACGGCGCCTTGGGTCAGGTGGCTGTGTGCGACGATTTCCGTCACCGTGGCATGTCCCGCGATCAATGCGCGCAGAATCGGCGTGTAGCGGGGGCGATAGGGCAGGCCAAGTTCACGATATCGCTGCGCGGCGCCAGCATCGACCAACTCGCCGACATATCGCAGAAGCTCACCCAGTCCGGGCGGATGCATGGTTTTCATGGGCGGATTTTATATTAGCACTAATGTAAAAACAAGGGTGGCGCCTGTGCGTGGGGAGAATGGGCTGTTGAAAGCACTCGTTATGCCGGCGGGCGGCTGTGATCGTGCGAGATTGGCGGATTCATCAGTTTCGAAGGCTGAGCGTGTCATGTGCGGGTGAGCCGCGTCATCCCGGCATAAGTATAGATAATAGATTGAGATGCAGAAATTAATTCTTGCAAAAATCTATGATGAAGTTAGCAAACATCCCCCAGAACAGGAATTATCTGGAAATCGGAGGTCGGGATGCCCGAAGACTCTTGGGCGACACGCCATGACTGGACTCGTGATGAGGCGACGCAGATCTATCGTCAGCCCTTCACGGACCTGCTGCTGCAGGCGCAGACGGTTCATCGGGAGAATTTTGAACCGAACCGGGTGCAGGTCAGCCGCCTGCTGTCCGTTAAGACCGGCGGCTGCCCCGAGGATTGCGGTTATTGCAGCCAGTCCGCCCGCAACGGCGCGACGCTGAGCGCCTCGAAGCTGATGGAGGTCGAGCGCGTCCTGACCGAGGCGCGGCGCGCACGGGACGCCGGGGCCACCCGCTATTGCATGGGCGCCGCCTGGCGTGAGCCGAAGGATCGCGACCTGCCGGCGCTTGTGGCGATGATCCAGGGCGTGCGCGCGCTGGGGATGGAAACCTGCATGACGCTGGGGATGCTGTCGGATCACCAGGTGCATGAGTTGAAGCAGGCGGGGCTGGATTACTACAACCACAATATCGACACCTCGGAAGGCTTCTACCCGCAGGTCGTCAGCACTCGCAGCTTTGCCGACCGTCTCCAGACCCTTGCGCGTGTCCGAGAGGCGGGGATCAAGGTCTGCTCGGGCGGAATCCTGGGTCTTGGCGAGGCGGCGGGCGATCGTGTGGACATGCTGTTGGCCCTGGCCAATCTGCCCGTTCATCCCGAAAGCGTTCCGATCAACATGCTGATCCCGATGCCCGGAACGCCGCTTGAGGCGGCAGCGCCGATCGACCCTCTGGATTTCGTGCGCACGACCGCATTGGCCCGGATCCTGATGCCCCAAAGCTATGTCCGCCTTTCCGCGGGCCGCACCGCAATGAGCGACGAGATGCAGGCCCTTTGCTTCATGGCCGGGGCAAATTCGATCTTCATGGGGGACACGCTTCTGACCGCCGCGAACCCGGCCGAGGATCGCGACCGCCAGCTTTTCGACCGGCTGGGCATCCGCCCCGAGGGTCTGCAGGAAGCGGCGGAATGACGCTTTCGGCGCATCAGGGCTTGCTCGACAGCCTTGCGCAGCGTCAGCGTCTGCGCGAATTGCGCCCCGTTCAGGGGATCGATTTCGCCTCGAACGACTATCTTGGCCTGCGCATGTCGCCCTTGCTGGGGGAACTGGCAAATGTCGCTCTGCAAAGCGGTATTCCGGTCGGCTCTGGTGCGGCGCGGCTGCTGCGGGGCAATCACGATCCCCTGGCAGCGCTTGAGGCAGAGGCTGCGGCTTTCTTCGGAACCGGCAGCGCGCTTTATTTCGGTTCCGGCTTCTCGGCCAATCTTGCCATCTTTTCGGCCCTGCCGCAGGCCCTTGACCTGGTTCTCCACGACGCCTTGCTGCACGCCAGTTCGCGCGACGGCATCCGGCTTGGCCGTGCCGAAAGCCGGGCCTTTGCGCATAACGATTTGGAGAGCCTGCGACAGGTGCTGCGCGATTGGCGGCGCGATGGCGGCATGGGCCGTGTCTGGATCGCGGTCGAGAGCCTTTATTCCATGGACGGCGACCTTGCTCCCGTCGCGGCGCTGGCGGCACTGGCCGAGGCAGAGGATGCCTTCCTGATCGTGGACGAGGCCCATGCAACCGGCGTCCTAGGTCCCGGCGGGCGCGGCATCGCGGCGGGTCTGGCGGGGCAAGAGCGGATCGTCCTGATGCATGGCTGCGGCAAGGCGCTTGCCGTGCAGGGCGCCTTTGTCTGTGCGGCGCCGGCGCTGATCTCGGTTCTGGTGAATCGCGCCCGCAGCTTTATCTATTCCACCGCGCCATCGCCGCTGCTGGCCCAGATCCTGCGCGGCGTGCTGGCCCATCTTGCGCAGGACGCGACACGGCGGCGGGCATTGCAGGCGCGGGTCGATCGCATTGCTGTCCGCGCACGGCAGATCGGCCTTGCCCCCAGCGGCAGTCACATCCAGCCGGTACCCGTGCCGGGCGATGCCCGCAGCCTTGCGGCCTCGGAGATGCTGGCGGGGCAGGGCTTCGACATCAGGGCCATCCGCGCGCCGACGGTCCCCAAGGGGGCCGAGCGGCTGCGGCTGTCCATCACCATGAACCCCGAGGATGGCCAGATCGACATGCTGTTCGACCTGCTGGGGCATCTTGCGGCAAAAGGAGACATCGGATGACGGCTTTCGTCGTAACCGGGACCGATACTTGCATCGGAAAGACCATGTTCTCGGCCGGGCTGACCGCGCGTCTTGGCGGGCATTACTGGAAACCCGTGCAGTCCGGGCTGGACGAGCAGACCGACAGCGAAATCGTCGCGGAATTGTCGGGCCGTCCCGTCCTGCCCGAGGCATGGCGGCTGCGTCTGCCGGCCTCGCCCCATATCGCCGCCGCACGTGAGGGGGTGGCAATCGATATTCGCACGATTGATCCGCCACCGATCCGTCCCCTGGTGATCGAGGGGGCGGGCGGATTGATGGTGCCGCTGGACGCCAAACGGACCTTCCTTGACCTTTTCGCGACCTGGGGCTTGCCGGTGATCCTGTGCGCGCGCACCGCACTTGGCACGATCAACCACAGCCTTCTGTCCCTTGCCGCCCTGCGCCGTGCGGGGGTTCCGGTCCACGGCATCGCCTTTGTTGGTGCGCCCGAACCCGAAGTTGAAGCCACGATCGAACGGATGGGACGGGTGCGCCGCCTTGGCCGGCTGGACTGGATGGGACAGGTCAGCCCCGAGCGCCTGACCCACGCCTTTGATGCCGGGTTTCCCGTGGACGCCTTTCGCGTGGAGGGGGCATGACCTCTCCGATCTGGCATCCCTTCACGCAGCACGCGCTGTTTCCCGCGATGCGCCCGGTGGTTTCGGCCGAGGGCGCCTGGCTTCTGGATGAGGACGGGCGGCAGGTCTTTGACGCGATCTCGTCATGGTGGGTAGTGACCCATGGCCATTGCCATCCACGCATCGTTCAGGCGATCCGGGATCAGGCCGGGCGTCTGGATCAGGTGATCTTTGCCGGTCACACCCATGAACCCGCCCGCGAATTCGCCGATGGGCTTTTGAAGATGGTGCCTGCGGGGCTGAGCCGCGTCTTTTTCAGCGACAGCGGTTCGACCTCGGTCGAGGTCGCGCTGAAGATGGCGTTGGGCCATTTCCGGCATCTGGGCAGCCCGCGCCACCGCGTCGTGGTGATGCAGGGCAGCTATCACGGCGATACCGTCGGGACGATGTCGGCGGGCGAAAGGGGCAGCTTCACCCAGCCCTATGAACCGCTGCTGTTCGGGGTCGACCGGATTCCGTTCCCCGAGCCGGGCTCGGAGCAGGCGACTCTGGACAGTCTTGAACGCTTTGCTCGCGATCCCACCACGGCGGCGCTGTTGATTGAGCCGCTGGTGCTGGGGGCGGGCGGAATGCGGTTTTACCAGCCCGCGATCCTTGCCGAGATGGCGGCCATCTGCGCGCGCCACGGAGTCTTGCTGATTGCGGACGAGGTGATGACCGGCTGGGGCAGGACCGGCCGCTTCCTCGCATGCGATCACGCGGGCGTCGCGCCGGACATCCTGTGTCTTTCGAAAGGGATCACGGGGGGGCATCTGCCGCTGGCGGTAACGCTGTGCCGCGAGGAGATCTTCCAGTCGCATTGGTCGACGGACCGAAGCCGGACATTCTTCCATTCCTCGTCCTATACCGCGAACCCCATCGCCTGCGCCGCGGCCTGTGCCAACCTTCAGATATGGCGAGAAGAGCCCGTGCAGGCGCGGATCGACGCGGTGGCGGCAGAACAGGCCGAAGGCGCGATGCGGCTGGAGGGGCATCCCGGCCTGACCTCCGTCCGGTGCATGGGCACGATCCTTGCCGCCGAGATCGGGGCGGGGGGCGCGGATTACATGGCCGATACCGGCCCCGCACTGATGCGCTTTTTCGCCGAGCGCGACCTGCTGATCCGGCCGCTGGGGCGCACGGTCTATCTGCTGCCGCCCTATTGCAGCACCGGGGCGGAGCTGCGCGCCTGTCATGACGCGATGATCGAGGCCGCAGATGTCTTCGGCTGATCCCGGCGTTCGCATGGCTGGCTTTGGCCACTACCTGCCCACGCGCTGCGTCGAGAACGCCGAGATCGAGGCCGAGATGGATCTGCCCCCGGGCTGGATCGCGGCGCGCAGTGGGATCGGGGCGCGCCATTATGCTGCCCCTGACCAGGCGCTGAGCGATCTGGCCATTCCCGCGGGTGCGATGGCGCTGCGGCAGGCGGGATGTGCGCCGGACAGGGTCGGGTTGTTGCTGCTCGCGACATCGACCCCCGATCACCTGCTGCCGCCGACCGCGCCGCTGGTCGCGCATCGCCTTGGGCTGGGATGCGGGGCGGTCGATCTGGCCGGGGCCTGTGCGGGCTTCGTGCACGCGCTGATCCTTGGTGCGGGACATGTGCGGCTAAGCGGCCAGCCCGTGCTGGTCATCGCGGCGAACCTGCTGTCGCGCAGGATCGATCCCGCCGACGTCTCGACCCGGATCCTGTTCGCGGATGCGGCGGGTGCGGTGCTTCTGGAGCCGGGTGCGCCGGGGCAGGGACCGCGCGCGACCCGCCTGCAATCGGACGGGGCGCATTACGATGCGATCCGGATCCCGCGCGGCGGCAGCCGTCTGCCCTTTGCCCCGGATGCGCTGGAGGGGCTGGGGATGCAGATGCCCGATGGCCGCGCGGTGTTTTCCATGGCGGTCGAGGCGATGGCGCAATCCGCGCGCGAGGTGATGGCGCTGGGCGGTGTCTCTCCCGCGGAACTGGGCTGCTGGGCGCCACACCAGGCCAATGCGCGCATCCTCGACAAGGTGGCAGACCGCACCGGGCTTTCCGACACCCTGCGGCTTGGCACGTTGCAGTGGCACGGCAACTCGTCGGCCGCGACCATTCCGCTTGCCATGTCGTGGCATGTGGCCGAGGCCGGCGGCCTGCCAGCGGGACCAATGTTGATCCAGGCCTTCGGCGCGGGTGCGATCTGGGGGGCTACCCTCTGGCAAGGCTAGGGGGAGGGGCTCGAATGCCCAGCTTTCGGGCAAATGCCCCCGGCCGCAACCTGAATCGGCCCGAACCTCATTCGCGCTGTATTTACAAACCTTTGCCGATACGTGATCTTTTTGCACATATATAGCGGGACCGGGCCAGCTCTGCTCTCGCATCGTTGACGGGAAGGAGGGTTCATGACTGCCCTTGCCGACAAGATTTCTGCCCGCGCCACCCCCACACGTTTCGTTGCAACCAATGGCCGCACTCTTGCCTATCGCGAGATCGGGTCCGGGCCACCCCTGATCCTGTGCCTGCGCTTTCGCGGTGTATTGGACAGTTGGGATCCCGCTTTCCTGGACCACCTCGCGCGCAGCTTTCGCGTGATCACCTTCGATTATTCCGGCCTTGGCCAATCGGGAGGAGAGGCAAGCTATCGGGCCGAGGCGATGGCGCGGGACGTGATCGACCTTGCCGATGCGCTGGCCGTCGATACCTTCGCGCTGGCGGGCTGGTCCATCGGCGGGCTGGCCGCGCAGGCGGCGACCTGCATGGTGCCCGACCGCGTGTCACATCTGGTCCTGATCGGCACCACGCCCCCCGGTCCGGTCGAGCATCCTTCCGAGCCGATCTTTCTTGAGACCGCGCTGAAACCGGTCAACGACCTTGCGGATGAGACGATCCTGTTCTTCGAACCGGCCTCGGCCGCCAGCCGCGCTGCGGCCGAGGCCTCGCACCAGCGCATCGCGGCCCGTCGGGGCGATCGCAGCCCGGAAATTCCGCCCGAAACCTATCTTCGGCTTCTGAAGGATCGCGCGGCCACCGATACGTTTCCAGACCCGGGCGGCTATCGTGATTTTCTGGCGCGAGGCACAGTCCCGATTCTTGTCATCAGCGGCGATCACGAAATCGTCTTTCCCGCGCCGAACTGGTTCGCGCTGAGCAGGGCGTGGAAGTCCCTGCATCTGGTGGTCCTGCCGCAGATGGGACACGGGCCACAGCACGAGGTTCCCGAACTCGCGGCGGAATGGATCGCGAGCTTCATCCGCCACCGCGCCAAGCCGCGCTAGGCATTCACTGCCAGACAGGAACACCACATGTCGAAAACGATCATCCTGATCCACGGCGCATGGCTCAATTCCGCAAGCTGGGATGGGGTCAAGCGTCGTTACGAGGCGGCGGGCCATCGCGTCCTTGCCCCGGACTGGCCCCATGACGATCGCCCCCCGGCCGAATTGCGGCGCGCGCCCGATCCGGCGCTGGCGCAGCTGGGACAGCGCGAGATCGTCGATCACTATGCCCGTATCATCGCCGACCAGCCCGAGGTTCCGATCCTGATAGGGCATTCGCTGGGCGGCGTGATCGTCCAGCATTTGCTGGACCGCGGGCTGGGGGTCAGCGGGGTGTCGATCAATCCTGCACCGACACCCGGCGTGCCGATCCATCCCCATGCGCTGCGCTCGGCGCTGCCGGTCTTTCTCGACCCGCTCAGCTGGCGCAAATCAAAGGTGATGACGCGGGACTTCTTCCGCACGCGCTTTGCGCAGACTGCCCCGGCCGGACAGCATGACGCACTTTATGACCGCTATATCGTGCCGACGCCCGGCCGCGTCTATTGGAACGGCGTCGTCCGGCCGATGAAGATCCGATGGGACAATCCTGTCCGTCCGCCCTTGCTGATGATCGGAGGAGAGCTCGACCTGATCGCCGATGCCTCGATGACCCGCGCGATCTACGAGAAGCAAAGGCGCGCGCCATCGCGCACGGACCTGCGCATCTTTTCGGGCCGGTCGCACTGGACGTGCCTGGATGAGGGGTGGGAAGAGGTCGCGGATGCGGCCCTGAACTGGGCCGTCTCGAATGCCCGCGCGGCGACCGCCAGGGCCGCCGCGCAGGTCGCCTGACGGGCTAGCCGCATTTCGAATGGCCGCAGGACGGACAGGTCATGCAGCCTTCGATCATCCGCATGCCGTATTGTCCGCAGGACGGGCAGGCGGGACCGCGCGGTCGTTCCCCGACCGCGACGATTTCGGATTGCGGGTCCGATTTCAGTCCCATGCCTTCGCCCGCGATGAAGCCCGTGCTGATCAGGTGGCGTTCGATGACGCCCCCGATTGCCGCCAGGATCGAGGGGACATAGCGGCCCTCGATCCATGCGCCGCCGCGCGGATCGAAGACGGCCTTCAACTCCTCGACCACGAAGCTGACATCGCCACCCCGCCGGAACACGGCCGAGATCATCCGTGTCAACGCGACGGTCCAGGCATAATGCTCCATGTTCTTCGAGTTGATGAACACCTCGAAGGGACGACGGTGCCCGGCCCGCACGATGTCGTTGATCGTGATATAGATCGCGTGCTCGCTGCCGGGGAATTTCAGCTTGTAGGTCGCGCCCTCAAGCGCGGGCGGGCGGTCAAGCGGTTCGGTCAGATAGACGACATCGGCGCCGCTATCCGTCTCGGGGGCGGCCTCGGTGGATTCGCTGACCGACAGGACCGAGCCTGTCACCGCGTTCGGGCGATAGGTCGTGCACCCCTTGCAGCCTTGATCCCAGGCGGCAAGGTAAACGTCCTTGAACGCCTCGAAGGAAATGTCCTCGGGGCAGTTGATGGTCTTGGAGATCGAGGAGTCTACCCATTCCTGTGCCGCCGCCTGCATGGCAACGTGATCCTGCGGGTCCAGCGTCTGGGCGTTCACGAACCAGTCGGGCATAGGCGCGTCGCCATTCAGATCGCGCCACATCTGGACGGCATAGTCGACGACCTCTTCCTCGGTGCGGCTGCCGTCCTTTTGCAGGACCTTGCGCATATAGGTGAAGGCAAAGACCGGCTCGATGCCCGAACTGACATTCCCTGCGTAAAGCGAGATGGTGCCGGTGGGCGCGATCGAGGTCAGCAGCGCATTGCGGATTCCGTGGCTTGCGACCGCTTCGCGGACATCATCGTCCATCCGCGTCATGAAGCCGGATTTCAGATACTGCTCGGCGTCGAAAAGCGGGAAGGCTCCCTTTTCCCTGGCGAGATCCACCGAGGCCAGATAGGCCGAGCGTGCGATGGCCTTCATCCAGGCGCGTGTCTGGTCGGCGGCTTCGCCCGCGCCGTAACGCAGGCCGACCATCAGCAGCGCATCGGCAAGGCCGGTGACGCCAAGGCCAAGGCGACGCTTGGTGCGCGCCTCTTCCGCCTGCTGCGGCAAAGGGAATTTCGAAGCGTCGATGACGTTGTCCATCATGCGGATGGCGGTGCGGACCAGTTCGTCCAGCGCCTTGGCGTCGATGTGCGCGTCGGGGGTGAAGGGCGCGTCGACAAGCCGCGCAAGGTTGACGGACCCCAGAAGGCAGGCGCCGTAAGGGGGCAGGGGCTGTTCGCCGCATGGGTTGGTTGCCGAGATTGTCTCGGCGTAATGCAGGTTGTTCTGCTGGTTGATCCGATCGATGAAGATCACGCCCGGCTCGGCGAAATCATAGGTCGCCCGCATGATCCGGTTCCAAAGATCCCGCGCCTTGACGGTGTGATAGACCTTGCCGCCGAATTGCAGGTCCCATCCGCCATCGTCCTGCACCGCCTGCATGAAGGGGTCCGTCACCAGGACGGACAGGTTGAACATGCGCAGGCGCGCGCTGTCCTGCTTGGCCTCGATGAAGGATTCGATGTCGGGATGGTCGCAGCGCATGGTCGCCATCATCGCACCGCGCCGGCTGCCTGCGGACATGATCGTCCGGCACATCGCGTCCCAGACGTCCATGAAGCTCAGCGGGCCTGAGGCATCGGCGGCCACGCCCTTGACCTCGGCCCCGCGCGGGCGGATCGTCGAGAAGTCATAGCCGATGCCGCCGCCCTGCTGCATGGTCAGCGCGGCTTCCTTCAGCATGTCGAAGATGCCGCCCATGCTGTCGGGGATCGTTCCCATGACGAAGCAGTTGAACAGCGTGACGTCGCGGCCGGTGCCCGCGCCAGCAAGGATGCGGCCGGCAGGCAGGAAGCGGAAGTCCTCCATCGCGGCGTAGAATCGATCCTCCCACTGGGCGGGATCCTTTTCGACGCGGGCGAGGTCGCGGGCGACACGGCGCCAGCCATCTTCGACAGTCAGGTCAAGGGGCTGGCCCTCGGCGTTCTTCAATCGATATTTCATGTCCCAGATCTGCTCGGCGATCGGGGCGGCGAAACGGTTCATCGGGATGTCCTCGGCACGGTTTCGGCTGAGGGGAGATCATAGTCGCCGGATCGGATGCAGGAAAGGGCCGGGGGCCCCCTGCGGCATTAAGGCCCAGTCAGCTCGTCGATCACCTGCATCCACAGCGCGGCGGGCTGCGCGCCGGATACGACATGGCTGTCGGCGACGACGAAGGTCGGAACCGAGCTGATGCCGCGCTCGCGGGCGTGGATTTCGCGCGCGGCGACCTGGTCGCGATCCTCGGTCGTGGCCAGAAGGCGGCGGACCACCTCGCCGTTCATCCCCGCGCTTTCGCCGATGGCCACGAGCACGTCGGGGTTCGAGATGTTCTTTCCTTCGCGCCAATGCGCACGCATCAGGCCGGACATGACCGGGGTCTGCACTCCCTCAAGCCCGGCCCAGTAAAGCAGGCGATGGGCGTTCAACGTGTTCGGGACGCGTTCGATCAGCGAGGGGTTGATCCACAGGCCCAGCCGCTCGGACGCTTCCATCACCGGCTTCATCGCCTGGATGATGCCCTTTTCGTCGCCGAATTTCATCTTCATGTAGGCGACATAATCCATGCCGGCGGCCGGCATCTGCGGATCAAGACGGAAAGGCTGCCAGGTGATCGCGAACGGGTGTTCCGGGCGGCTTTCCAGCGCGCGGTCCAGTTCGGCCTTGCCGATCAGGCACCAGGGGCAGACCGGGTCAGCGAAAATGTCGAGACGAACTTGGGCGGTCATCAGCGATCCTTGCGATGGGCCTTTGGGCAAGGCTGGTAATACGGGACCGCTATTGCGGCTTCCCGGTATTCGCGCGGTTGAGCGCGGCGCGCAAGGGCCGGGCGTGCAGGGTGACGATTATCCGATCCGCAGCGCCGTCCGCAATTCGCCCCCCGTTCGCCCGCACCATGCATCGCGAAGGGCAGGGGCCGGGGTCTCCTCATCCGAGACAAGGGCAAGCCGCAGGCTGGCCCAGGGTTTCCAGTCGGTGGCCAGCATCTGTGACAGGATCGCCGCGGGGGCGGCGATGATGCTGGCACCATGGCGTGACGCCAGCAGGGGCAATTGAGCCGAGGCAAGGCCCGCTGCGGGGATCAGAACTGTCGCCCCCAATACCAGCGGTGCGAGCAAGCCGAGCTCCGGTGACAGCGCTTCGTCAGCCGCCATCACGTGCAGCAATCGGTCCTGCGCGGACAGGCCCAGGTTCTGGGCGATTTGAGGGAGGCCGGCAGCAGACCCGTGGCGGCGGACCAGCGGCGCGCCTTGGGAAAACACCAGATAGGCTGGCGCCTCTGCATCGCGGTCGGCGAACCCGGCAGCGGGCAGGGATTCGAAGCCAGCAAGCGCGCGGGGATCAAGTCTGCAAGGGGGCTGGCTTGGCACCGGCATGCTGGCATCAGCCAGGATCATCGCCGGTTCAAGCGCCGCAATCGCGTCCCGAAGGTCACGCGGATCCGGTCGGGGCGGCAACGCGGCTGGCAGGATTCCCGCGGCAATTGCCCCCAGAAAGGCCACGGCAAGATAAGGTCCTTGCGCAAGCGGCAGCAGCAGCCGGTCGCCGGGGCGCAGTCCCGCTTCGGTCAGGCCCGTCGCCGCGCCAAGGACCGCGCGGCGCAGTCGCGCATGCGACCAGCGATCGGCCCGGCTCAGGCTAAGCGCCGAAAGCGCCAGCCGGTCCGGCAGGTCAGCGCCCGCGCGAAGGATTTCTTCGGCAAGGTTCATTCAATTTTCCAATCGCGCAATGCGCGACCTGATAACCAATTGTCGGTGATCAGAAAAACAAACGCAGTTGCACAAGGTCCGGAATATCGTGAGCCCGGTCTCGCAAAAAGAAACGGCCCGTCCTGGACGGGCCGTTTCCTGTTCGCCAACCTGCTGCTCAGAGCAGTTTCAGATCCGAAGCCGAGCTGCGGCCGTCGCGGCCGGATTGCAGTTCGTAAGCGATCTTCTGGTTGTCGTTGAGGCCCGTCAGGCCCGCACGCTCGACAGCCGAGATGTGCACGAACACATCTTTGCCGCCATCGTCGGGCGCGATGAAGCCATAGCCTTTGGTGGCGTTAAACCATTTCACGGTGCCGGTAGCCATAATACCGTCTCTCCTTCAAGTCACCCGGGGCGTAATTGCTGGCCGGGGCCGTGCAGCCCTTTCCCGTAAGTCCGGCTGCCCCGTGAAGGGAGGCGGTAGAAAGTCGTGCTCACGCGTCCGAGAGGATGAACGATTCCCAAAAAAACGCAAGCAATAAAAGGCCGAGCACTCTGATAAGAAATCAGAACGCACGGCCGGCTTGGCAATTTGTCGCTGATCCTTGCTGATTGTCAGCGCAGATCCGGTGGGGTCGCTTCGGTTCGTAGAGACCCGACTGCTTCGTCAAGTGACAAGGACTCACTACCCTGTTTGTCGAGGCGGCGCAAAGAAACGCTGCGTTCCTCGACCTCTTTCAATCCGATCGCCATGATGACCGGTACTTTGCCGAGCGAATGCTCGCGCACCTTGTAGTTGATCTTCTCATTGCGGGTATCGGCTTCGGCGCGCAAACCGGCGGCGCGCAGCGCCTCGACGACTTCATGGACGTAATCATCTGCGCCCGAGACGATAGAGGCAACGACAATCTGACGCGGTGCGAGCCAAAGCGGCATTTTACCCGAATAGTTTTCGATCAGGATGCCGATGAAACGCTCGAAGCTGCCCAATACGGCGCGGTGCAGCATGACGGGCATGTGCTTGTGGCCATCCTCGCCCACATATTCCGCGCCAAGGCGCTGGGGCAGGTTGAAGTCGCATTGGAAGGTACCGCATTGCCATTCGCGGCCGATTGCGTCGGTCAACTTGAAGTCCAGCTTCGGGCCGTAGAAGGCGCCGTCGCCCGGATTGACCTCATAGGGCAGTCCGAGATGCTCGATGGCGCCCGAAAGGGCGGCCTCGGCCTTGTCCCAGATCTCGTCCGAGCCGACGCGGACATCGGGTCGGGTCGACAGCTTGATGTCGAACTTCTCGAAGCCCAGATCCTTGTAGACCGAGGAGAGCAGGCTGATGAAGCCCGCGCATTCCGCCTCGATCTGGTTCTCGGTGCAGAAGATGTGGGCGTCATCCTGGACGAAGCCGCGCACCCGCATCAGGCCGTGCATCGAACCCGAGGATTCATAGCGGTGGCAGGAACCGAATTCCGCCAGACGCAGAGGCAGGTCGCGATAGGACTTCAGGCCCTGGTTATAGACCTGGACGTGGCAGGGGCAGTTCATCGGCTTCAGCGCGTTGACGCGCTTTTCCTTGGCCCCTTCTTCGTCCACCTCGACGATGAACATGTTCTCGCGATAGGCTTCCCAGTGGCCCGACTTCTCCCACAGGATGCGGTCCACGACCTGCGGCGTCTTGATCTCCTTATAGCCCGCGCGGATCAGGCGGCGGCGCATATAGGCCTCAAGCTCGCGGTAGATCGTCCAGCCGTTCGGATGCCAGAAGACCATGCCGGGCGCTTCCTCCTGGAAATGGAACAGTTCCATTTCCTTGCCCAACTTGCGGTGGTCGCGCTTGGCGGCTTCCTCCAGCATGGTCAGGTGCGCCTTGAGGTCGTCGCGGTTCTTGAACGCGACGCCATAGATGCGCTGCAGCATGGGGCGCGAGGCATCGCCCAACCAATAGGCGCCCGCGACATGGGTCAGGCGGAAGGCATCGGCCGGAACCTGGCCGGTATTCTGCAGGTGCGGTCCGCGGCAAAGATCCTGCCAGTCGCCGTGCCAATACATCCGCAGCGGCTCGCCCTCGGGGATGCGGTTGATCAGCTCGACCTTGAAGGGCTCGCCCTTGGCTTCGTAATGCGCGATGGCGCGGGCGCGGTCCCAGACCTCGGTGCGGACCGGGTCGCGGGCGGCGATGATCTGCTTCATCCGCTGCTCGATCTGGCCCAGGTCGTCGGGGGTAAAGGGCTCGGCGCGATCGAAATCATAGAACCAGCCCTGATCGCGGACCGGGCCAATGGTGACCTTGACGTCCGGCCACAGCTCCTGCACGGCGCGCGCCATGATATGGGCAAGGTCGTGACGGATCAGTTCCAGCGCGGGCGCATTGTCCTTCATCGTGTTGATCGCGATCTTGCCCGATTGCTCAATCGGCCATTGCAGGTCGATATGCGCCCCGTCGAGACTGGCCGAAATCGCGTTCTTGGCTAGGCTGGGGGCAATCGAGGCCGCGACCTCGGCGGCGGTGATGCCAGAGGGATAGTCGCGCGAATTGCCATCGGGGAAGGTCAAGGAAATCTGGGACATGCGTGTCCTCCTCGTCGGTTTGGCGCCCACGGAACGCCCGGTTGCGGGTTATGTACTGAAAACTCGGGAAAAATCCGGTTTGGTCACCGACGTTGGGACGCGCAACGGTATATGCCCTGTTTCCACGCGTCTGTTATCGCAGCTGGCTGGGATGGTATAGTCAATATTTGCTTTGATCGCCGCATGGGGCATTGATCCCGCAATCTCGGGCCGCGCAGAGCAGAGCCCTGGTGCCGCAGGTGACGATCTTCCATGGCGCCGATGCCTGTGAGGGCAATGGAGACATGTTCGTCAAAGCCTAGATGCACAGCCTTGCAAATAAAGCGCCCTGCGCAGTCGTGACAAAATTCTGATGCAGATTTTTGTAATTGACTCGCATTTCAATGGTCGCAAACATCATTGCACAGCTTTGCGAGCAAGCTGCCCTTCACAGGGATAGGGAGGAAAGAAATGAAAATCAAGATACTGGCCGCCCTGCTGGGGTCGGCCGCGCTTTCGCCTGCAGTCGCTCAGGCGGCAGAACTCAACCTGATCTGCTCGGCGGATGTGGTCATCTGCGAAAAGCTTGTCGGTGCTTTCGAAGCCGGGCATTCGGAGATCAATGTGAACATGGTCCGCCTGTCCTCGGGCGAAACCTATGCCAAATTGCGGGCCGAGGCGCGCAACCCGCAGACCGATCTGTGGTGGGGCGGGACCGGTGACCCCCATCTTCAGGCGGCGGCCGACGAGTTGACCGCGGAATACAAGTCCCCCAGCCTGCCGCAGTTGCAGGACTGGGCGGTCAAGCAGGCAGAGGTTTCGGGCTATCGCACCGTGGGCGTCTATACCGGCGCGCTCGGCTGGGGCTACAACACCGACATCTTTGCCAAGAAGGGCTTGAAGGAACCGGCCTGCTGGGCCGATCTGCTGGATCCCGGCCTGAAGGGCGAAATCCAGATCGCCGATCCGAACTCCTCCGGCACGGCCTATACCGCGCTGGCGACGCTGGTGCAGATCATGGGCGAGGACAAGGCCTTCGACTATCTGAAGGCGCTCAACAAGAATGTCTCGCAATACACGAAATCAGGTTCCGCTCCCGTGAAGGCGGCTGCGCGCGGCGAGACGGGGCTGGGCATCGTCTTCATGCACGACGCGGTGTCGCAGACGGTCGAAGGCTTCCCGATCAAGACGATCGCCCCCTGCGAGGGCACTGGCTTCGAGGTCGGTTCGATGTCCCTGGTCGAGGGGGCCCAGAACCCTGACGAGGCCAAGGCCTTTTACGAATGGGTGCTGACGCCCGAGGCGCAGAACCTGATGCCAGAGGCCGGGTCGTTCCAGATCCCGTCGAACAAGGCCGCGACCACCGCCAAGGAGGTGCCCGACCTGTCAAAGATAAAGCTGATCGACTACCATTTCGCCAAGTTCGGTTCAGCCGACGAGCGCAAGCGGCTGCTGACCCGCTGGGATTCCGAGATCGGCGGCCGTGCCGGTCAATGACCATGACTGCGCAAGAGCGGCAACAGGCCGCTCTTGCGCATGCGATCGGGTCCGCGATGAACCGTGACAACAGGCGGCTGGACTGGCTTCTTGTCGCAGCGACCTTCGCAACTCTGGTGCTGCCCTGGTACCGGGTGCGTGCGGGCTTCTTTGGCTTCAAATGGATCGGCGACCTTTTCAGCCGTCCCGAGTTGATGCCGGGCGCTGCGCAGGCCGCACTGGGGCGATGGCAACTTTGGCCAGTCGTTCTTCTGCTGGCGATCGCGGGTACCCTGCGTTTTTCCCGTTCGCCGGGGCCGTCGCGGGGGCGGGCAATGATCTGGCTTGGCTGGGTCGGGTTGGGCTGGCTGACGGTCCAGGGCCTTGCCATCGGCACACGGGGATGGAACTGGGATCTGCTGGAACGGGTCTTCGGTGAAGTCTCCGGCCAGCAGGCCTTCGGAGCCGGGGCGGTCGTGCTGGGGGTCGCGTTTACCTGCCTGATCTCGTTTGGACTGGCAGAAAAGGGGACGCTGAAGGGCGATGCCTTTGTCCTGACCTCTATTGCGCTTCTGATCCTTCTGGTCGCGGTCTTCGTCTTTTACCCGATCCTGTCCATCTTCATCGGCGCCTTCCAGGATTTCGACGGCTCGTTCACCGCGGAAGGAGTGGCGCGCAACCTTGTCGACCCAAAGATCTGGAGCTTGTCCTGTCTGGCAGGGGGCTATTGCGGTGTCGCATGGCGGACCTTTTTCCTTGCCATCTGCACAGCCACGGCATCAACGGCGCTTGGCCTTGCCTTCGCGCTGGTCTCCACCCGCACCAACGTCCCCTTCAAGAAGGCATTGCGGCTTCTGTCGATCCTGCCGATCATCACCCCGCCATTCGTGGTGGGCCTTGCACTGATCATGCTGCTGGGCCGCTCGGGCACGATCACGCAATTCGTGCAAACCATGACCGGTTTCGAACTGGGACGGTGGCTTTATGGTCTGACCGGGATCTGGTTGGCGCAGGTGCTCAGCTTCACGCCCGTTTCGTTCCTCGTGCTGGTCGGCGTGGTCGAGGGTGTCAGCCCATCGATCGAGGAAGCCTCGCAGACGCTGCACGCGGATCGCTGGCGCACCTTTCGCCGTGTGTCGCTGCCGCTGATGGCGCCGGGTCTGGCCAATGCGTTCCTGATCGGTTTCATCGAAAGCATGGCGGATTTCGGCAATCCGATGGTGCTGGGCGGCTCTGGTGGCGTGCTTTCGACAGAAATCTTCTTCTCGGTCGTCGGCGCTCAGAACGATCCGTCGCGCGCGGCTGTTCTGGCGGCCGTGCTGCTGCTTTTCACCCTTTCGGCCTTTCTGGCGCAAAGGCTTTGGCTTTCGGGCCGCAGCTTTGCCACCGTTACCGGCAAGGGCGACGGCGGCACGCATGCCCGGCTTCCTGCCCGCATCTCCTGGCCCATCACGATCATCGTCGCGGTGTGGAGCGTGTTTACCCTTGTCATCTATGCGATGATCCTTTTCGGCGGCTTCGTGAAGCTTTGGGGGCTCGACCATACCCTGACGCTGGAACACTATGCCGAGGCATTCGGGATCAGCTGGAACAACGGCCTGCACTGGACCGGCGTCGCCTGGAACAGCTTCTGGACGACCATGCTGATCGCACTGATGGCTGCACCCCTTACGGCTGCGGTCGGGTTGTTGACGGGTTGGCTGATCGCGCGGCAACGCTTCCCCGGCAAGGGCCTTTTCGAATTCGCCCTGATGATGAGCTTTGCCATTCCGGGCACGGTCATCGGCGTCAGCTACATCATGGCCTTCAACCTGCCGCCAATCCAGATGACCGGCACGGCGCTGATCCTAATCGTCTGTTTTGTGTTCCGCAACATGCCCGTGGGGGTGCGTGGCGGCGTGGCGGCCATGGCGCAGATCGACGGCAGTCTTGATGAGGCCTCACTGACGCTGGGCGCGGGGTCGGGCCGCACGCTTCGCCGGGTGATCCTGCCACTGCTGCGCCCGGCCATCCTTGCTGCGCTGGTCTACAGCTTCGTGCGGGCTGTCACCTCGATCTCGGCGGTGATCTTTCTTGTTTCGGCCAAGTACAACATGGCGACGGCCTATATCGTCGGGTTGGTCGAGAATGGCCGCTACGGCGTGGCGATCGCCTATTCCTCGGCACTGATCCTTGTGATGCTTACCGTCATCGGGCTGTTCCAGTTTCTGGTGGGCGAACGCAGACTGCGCCGGTCCGGTGCGACAACCAGAAAGACCGCAACATGACCTCAACCGAACGGGGATCGGTGGAATTCCGCGCCGTGACAAAAGCCTTTGGCGCTTTCGTTGCGGTTCCTGGTCTGGATCTGAAGATCTACGCGGGCGAACTGGTCACCCTGCTGGGGCCATCGGGCTGCGGCAAGACCACGACGCTGAGGATGCTGGCGGGATTGGAGACACCGACATCGGGCACCATCCTGATCGGCGGTCAGGACGTGACGAGGCTGCCGCCGAACCGCCGCGACGTGACAATGGTGTTTCAAAGCTATGCATTGTTTCCGCATATGAGCGTGCTGCAGAACGTGGCCTATGGGCTTGAATCCAGTGGCATCGCGCGGGCAGAGGTGGCAGAGGCCGCAAAAGCGGGACTCGATCTGGTGGGTCTGGCGGGTCTGGGAGGACGGCTGCCGTCCGAGCTTTCGGGGGGGCAGCAGCAGCGCGTGGCCGTGGCGCGCGCACTGGTCCTGAAGCCCCAAGTCCTGCTTCTGGACGAACCGCTCTCCAACCTCGACGCGCGTCTGCGTCGCCGTGTGCGCACCGAGATCCGCGAGCTTCAGCAGCGCCTGGGCTTCACGGCCGTCTATGTGACCCACGATCAGGACGAGGCACTGGCGGTTTCGGACCGCATCATCGTGATGAATCAGGGCCGGATTGCACAGGACGGCGCTCCGCGCGAACTTTACCAGCATCCCGCATCGGAGTTCATCGCGGATTTCATCGGCGAGGCGAATGTCGTCGCGTGCGAGGTGCTGGGGCACGAGGACGGAAAGAACCGCGTCAGCCTTGGGGGGCTGATGGTAGAGCTGCCGGGCCCGCCTGCGCGCATCGGTCCCGCAAAGGCGGCTCTGCGTCCGAATGCCCTGTCCATCTCCGCCGCCCGGACGGCGTCCGATGCCGAGGTCCTGCCGGGCAAGGTGCAAAGTTCAGCCTATCTGGGCGATTATGCGGAATACGAAGTTGAAACTCCTGTTGGGCGGATTTTTCTGGTGGACAGGGGGGAGGCGGCGGACCCGCTGCGTCCCGGCAGCGAGGTCGTCATGGCATATCTGCAGCGTGGCATTGCCTTGATCGGGCAATCATGAACGCTGGAATGCCTGAGAGGATGCAACGACGCGCGATCTGGATCAGGCAGTGTCCATGCGACGGTGCATATGGGACCGCGCGATTGCCGGGCGTTGTCAATGTGGCTAGGGAGAGGGGGGCTTTGCGCCCCCGTCGCGCGCCGCGCGACTCCCCCGCAGGGTATTTGGGAAACGGTGAATGACAGAGTTTCTGGATGGACCGCATGGACGCCTGGCCTATTGCCGAGCCGAGGGGCAGGGCCCCGGCGTGGTGTTTCTGGGTGGTTTTCGATCCGACATGCAGGGAACCAAAGCCCTGTGGCTGAAGGAATGGGCAAGGACTCACGGTCAAGCCTTTTTGCGATTCGACTATTCCGGGCATGGTGCGTCGGATGGCGCGTTCGAGGATGGCTGCATCGGCGACTGGCTGGCTGACGCGCGCGCGATCCTTTCCCTGACCACCGGGCCGCAGGTTCTGGTCGGATCGAGCATGGGCGGCTGGATCAGCCTGCTACTGGCTCGCGCCTTGCCCGAACGCGTGGCGGGCCTGGTGACCATCGCCGCCGCACCCGATTTCACCGAACGCGGCTTCTGGCCCGAATTCACCCCGGCCCTGCGTGAGGAGCTGCTGCGCGACGGGCAGATCCTTCGGCCCAGCGAATACGGCGATCCCTATGTCATCACGCGCCGCCTGATCGAGGACGGGCGCAACCACCAGGTGCTGGCCGAGCCGCTGGAATTGCCATTTCCCACCCGCTTCCTGCAAGGGACCGCGGACGAGGATGTTCCGGTTCACTGGGCGACCGATCTGCTGGCACATGCCACGGGCGCGGATATGCGGCTGCTTCTGGTCAAGGGCGCCGATCATCGATTCTCGACACCTGAATGCCTAGATCTGATCGGCAATTCGGTGCAGGAAGTGCTGGCGCGCGCCCGCTAGGCCGCGCGCCTGGCCCTGCGGTCAGATGGCTAGCTTGCCATCTTCCTCATTCGGGGTGACGCGCCCGCAATCCGCCGGCTGACTGCCGCCGCGCCGACGCCGTGCCGGGGGTTCGCTGCTGAGGTGTTCATCGATGAAGTCGAGCACCAGCGGACGGATGTTCAAGCGCCAGCTTTTCCCGGCGAAGATGCCGTAATGCCCGGCATTCGGCTCCAGGTGCTGGACCTTGCGTTCGGGCGGGACGCTGCTGCACAGGTCCAGCGCCGCGACACATTGGCCGGGGGCCGAGATGTCGTCATTCGCACCCTCGACCGTCATGATCGCGACATCGCGGATCGCCTTGATGTCGACCATGCGGCCGCCCACCGTGAATTCATTCCGCGCGATCTGATTCTCCTTGAAGATGCGCTGCACCGTCGAGAGATAGAATTCGGCCGTCATGTCCATGACCGCCAGGTATTCGTCATAGAACCGGTTGTGGCGGTCGCCGTCGGACGCCTCGCCCCGCGCCTCGGCGAAGATCTGGTCGATGAAGGCATTGGCGTGGGTATCGGCATTCATCGCGATGAATGAACTGAGCTGCGCAAGCCCCGGATAGACCATGCGTCCCGCGCCGCGATACTTGAAGCCGACCTGCTGGATCAACAGGAGGTCGAGTTCGCCCATTGTCATACGGTGGCCGAAATCGGTCACTTCGGTTGCCTTGGCGTCGGGATCGATGGGACCGCCGATCAGGATCAGGGAGCGGGGCTGATGTGCCGGATCCTCGGCCGCGAGCAGGGCGGTCGCGGCCAGTGCCAGCGGCGCGGGCTGGCAGATCGCGATCATGTTCGTGCCGGGGCCAAGGTGGCGCAGGAAATCCACCAGGTATTGGGTGTAATCCTCGACATCGAACTTGCCGGCGCTGACGGGAATGTCGCGGGCATTGTGCCAGTCGGTGACATACACCTCGCAATCGGGCAGGAGCGAGGTGACGGTCGAGCGCAGAAGCGTCGCGTAATGGCCCGACATCGGTGCAACAAGCAGCACACGTCGGGGCATCGGGTCTCGACGCGCCACGCGGAAATGGACGAGGTCGCCGAAATCGCGCTTCAGCACCGGCTCGACATAGACGATGTGATCCTGCCCGTCCTCGGACACGATGGGGGGGAGGTTCCAGTCAGGCTTGATGACCATGCGGGAAAAGCTTCGCTCGGTCACACGGCCCCAAGCCGATATCAGCTTGAACATCGGATGCGGCATCAGCGCGAAAGCCGGATAGGAGCCGAAGGCCCGTGCCGTCGCGCCGAGCCACTCATTCGTGTTTCGGATCGTTTCCATCGCGTCGTAGGAAACGATCCCCTTTGCGCCCTTGTAAGTCGCCATCCTATGCACCTGTATGCGTTAGAGGCACGCCGAGCAGGACACGGCTTTACCTGCGTTTCGGGACAGGCATAATGATTTTACGCCGATGGAGGATTGTCAATTATGGCCGACAGGAACGACAAATCCGGCAAGCCGCCGCGCAACAGGACTGCGGCCGGAACGGGCAGTCGTGCGGGCAGCCGCTCCTCCAGCGGGAAGTCCGAAAAGAGCACGTCCGGCGAATCCGCGCCCAAGCCTGCTGCCGCCGAAGTGATGAAGAAAACCTCTGCCGCGCGGTCCCGCAGCAAGGCCAAGGTCGCCGATCCGGTTGCGGCAAAACCTGCCGTGAGTGCTGCGCCCGCCAAATCTGCACCAGTCAAACCTGCGGCGGCCAAGGTCAAGGGCAAGGCGGCGGGCACGACGCTCACTGCCAAGTCGCCGGATCGGGGGGGTGCCGCCAGCCGCGCCCATTCGCCCGAGCGCAGCGATACCCGCACGACCACCCATCGCAAGCCGGGGCGGGCAGGCAAGGCTGCCAAGACCGCCGCCGACAGCCCGTCCCCCGAATCCGTGGCGCCCGATACTGTGGCCCCCGATACCGTGGTGCGGACCGGGACCAGCACTTCGCCGCGCGGAGAACCCGCCGCGCATCCGCATGGCGCGACGGAGTTCATGGAGGCCGCGTTTGGCCCGCACAGCCGTCTGCCCGAACAGCTTGCCCAGAACATCGAGCGCATCGAGTCGCTGACTCAGCGCCTCGTCAGTGCGCTGGCCACGCGTGAGCCGAAGAATCCGGGGGTCGAAGCACCCGGTCCCGACCTGTTCACTGCTGCTGCCTCGGCCTGGGTCAAGTTGCTGGCCGAGCAGCCAGAACGGGTGCTGAGCCAGCAGGTCGGCTATTGGGGCGAGACGCTGCGCCATTTCGCCGAGGCGCAGGCGGCACTTGCCCGAGGGACATTCCGCGCGCCCCCCCATGAGGGGCCAAAAGACCGGCGCTTTTCAAACCCTCTGTGGGAAAGCCATCCGTTCTTCAATTTCATCAAGCGACAATACCAGATCAATGCCGATGCCATGCGCAAGGCGGCCAGCGATCTTGACGTGTCGAACATGACCGACCGGCGCCGGATCGAATGGTTCACCCGGCAGATCATCGACATGATGGCGCCGACGAACTTTCTTGCGACCAATCCTGACGCGCTGGAGAAAGCCCTTGCGACCGAGGGCGAAAGCCTGGTCAAGGGGCTTGAGAATCTTGTCCAGGATGTCGAGGCACATGGAGGCGAGATGATCGTCTCGCTTGCCGATCGCGATGCGTTCCGGGTCGGCGAGGACCTGGGCGCGACGCAAGGCACTGTCGTTGCCCGCACCCCGTTGTTCGAGCTGATCCAGTACAAGCCCACGACGGAGCAGGTCCATGAAATCCCGCTGGTGATCTTTCCGCCCTGGATCAACAAGTTCTACATCCTGGACCTGAAGCCCCAGAACAGCCTGATCAAGTGGATCGTGGATCAGGGCCACACCTTGTTCGTCGTCGCCTGGAAGAACCCCGACCCATCCTATGGCGACACAGGGATGGACGACTATGTCCGCGCCTATCTCGAGGTCATGGACCGGGTGCTGGATCTGACGGACCAGCCCAAGCTGAATGTGATCGGCTATTGCATCGCGGGCACGACGCTGGCCTTGACCCTGTCGCTTCTGAAGCAGCGCGGGGACGACCGGGTGAACTCTGCCACCTTCTTCACCACGCTGACCGATTTCTCGGATCAGGGAGAGTTCACTGCCTTCCTGCAAGAGGACTTCGTGTCCGGCATCGGGCAGGAGGCGTCGCGGACCGGTGTCCTCAGTTCGCAACTGATGACGCGGACGTTCAGCTTCCTGCGCGCCAACGACCTGATCTGGGCGCCCGCGATCCGAAGCTACATGATGGGCGAGCGTCCTCCGGCTTTTGATCTGCTGTTCTGGAACGGCGACGGGACCAACCTGCCGGGTCGCATGGCGATGGAATATCTGCGCGGCCTTTGCCAGCAGAACACCTTCGTGAACGAGGGGTTCGAGCTTTTCGGATTGCCGCTGAGTGTTCGCGACGTGACCGTGCCGCTTTGCGCCATCGCCTGTGAAACCGATCACATTGCTCCCGCGCGGGACAGCTGGCGGGGCGTGTCGATGATGGGGTCGGCAGACAAGACCTTCATCCTGTCCGAGTCGGGACATATCGCCGGGATCATCAATCCGCCGGGCAAGAAGAAATACGGCCATTACTTGTCGGATCGCGGCTTTGACGACGGGTTCGATCCCTGGCGCGAACAGGCTAGCTTCCATGAAGGCAGCTGGTGGCCCACCTGGGGGGACTGGCTTCGCCCCCATGCGGGCGGGCTTGTGCCGGCCCGTGAACCGGGAGAGGGGATGGGCCCGGCACCCGGTCTTTATGTTCACGAAAGGGCCTGACAAATTTTTTGCTGCGCCGCGGCGAAAAATGTTGAAATGCTGCAGTGCAGCATTTATATTCGGTCTCGTAGGTTATTCACCGGCGCCCTGAGATCCTGCGCGCCGATCCAGGAGATGGAAAATGGTCAAGACCCCTGACTTCACCAAAACCATGCAAGAGATGATGGCGAAATTCCCGGTGGACACCTCGTCCTTCCAGGACGCGTTCAAGTCGCAGACTGCGCTGGGCGAGAAGATGGCCAAGGTTGCGCTGGCCGCGGCAGAACGTTCGACCGAGATCTCGGCCCAGTGGGCCAAGGATACCATCGCACGCGTGGGCGAACTGACCAGCTCGAAGGAAGAGCCGTCGGAATACGCCAAGGCTGTCGGCGACTTCGCCTCGGCCGCTGCCGAGATGGCTGCCGAGCACATGGCCGCCTTTGCCGAAGTGGCGAAGAAGGTCCAGATGGACACCGTCGACCTGATGCTGACCGCCGGCAAGGACATCGCGACCGAAACCCAGAAAGCTGCGGAATCTGCCGCGCGCGAGACTCAGGCCGCCGTCAAGAAGGCCGCCAGCGTCGCCTCTGGTCAGACCGCCAAGGCCTGATCCGTTTCCTGCCGCGGGGCGGTCCGCCGCCACCGCCGCAAGGATGATGCACCGTCCGGGCCAGGAATGGCCCGGCGATTTTCTTTGCAATTCGACGGCCGTTTTCCCATCATGCTGCAAATGCATCGCTGGAGGTTTCATGGCCGAGCTTGACAATACCGCGCCCCTTTTGATCAAGCGCTATGCCAGCCGGCGCCTCTACAATACCGAGACCAGCGATTACGTCACGCTTGAGGATATTTCAGGCTTCATCCGCGCCGGTCGCCAGGTCCAGATCGTGGACCTGAAAAGCGGCGACGATCTGACCCGCCAGTATCTGCTGCAGATCATTGCCGAACATGAAAGCCGCGGCGAAAACGTCTTGCCGATCGAGGTCCTGACCGATCTTGTGCGCAGCTACACCACTCAGGCCCAGTCGGTTGTACCGCAATTCCTTGCCGCCAGTTTCGAGATGCTTCGCGAAGGCCAGTCGAAGATCATGGAAAACATGTCGACCTTTCCCAATCCCATGTCGACCATGCCCGGCTTCGAGGCGCTTCAGCGCCAACAGCAGCTTTTCCTGAAGGCGCTGACCGCCGGTTGGGCCGCGGGCACCGGTCCCGGAATGGAAGAGGATGAGCCGGCGACCACAGGACGCAGCAGTGCCGGCAGGTCCGCCGACCCATCCGACATGGATGAGATCCGTCGGCAACTCGCGGAACTTCAGAAACGAATTTCGAAACTCTGACGGCTTGCGCAGGTCCGTAGATCACGCTAGACGGACCGCCACGGACAGTTGGCCGAGTGGTCGAAGGCGCACGCCTGGAAAGTGTGTAGGCGGGGAACCGTCTCGAGGGTTCGAATCCCTCACTGTCCGCCACCATCCCCATAGGTGATTGAATTCATTCAGCTATTCGGAAGTTTTCCAACTTTGTCCGGATTGTTTCCAACGTTCTGGACTTGTTCCGTTCCCTTGACCGCGCGCCGTCGGTCCGCGGATTTGGTGTAGTGGTCGACCTCGCGTAGGGTTTCGTGACCAGTCCACGCTGAGATTTGGTGGGCGGACGCTCCGCCCTCAGCCAATTCGGTCGCGAGACTTTTGCGCAGCCCGTGCGCGCTCTTCTGAAATCCCGTGTCGATCGCGGCTTCCCGTATCATGGTGCCAAGCGCCTTTTCGGAGCGGGTTCGGCCCTTGGCCTGCAGGAAGGTCATCTGGCCGGATAGCGCCTCCAGTGACTGGATCATCAGCTCACGGTCTCGACTGAGATGCGCGGCAAAATCAGGCATGGGGCATGACCATGGTACATGCGCCATGCCGCCCGTCTTTTGTTGGCGATAGGAGAGGACTCCGTCACGCGCGACCATACCTGGTCCGATCAGGACGGCATCGCTGATGCGCGCGCCGGTAAAGCGCAGCAGCTCCATCGCGGCCCGCGTGGCAGATCCAATGGGCCAACGCTTTCGGAATGCTTCGATCTCGCTGGGCGTCCAGGGAGGATGTCCTTCAGTCTTTCCCAGCTTTGGCATGGCCACATCCAACGCTTCGTTGCGCTCCAATAGGCCGAGGGTCACGCCGTAGGAGCAAAGAAAGCGCCAAGTCCGCAGTCGGTGACCCTGCGCATTGGCCTTCGGCAAGTTGGCTCGGATGTGCTTTGCGCGTACTCCGCGAGCGCCGAGATTCCCGTATTCCTTCACCAGTTCATCACAGTGGCGCTTTAACATCTGGCGGGTCGCGGGCTGCTTAATCTTGAAGTCTTTCGACGCAAGTGCGGACCGGACGAGGGCCGCGAACGAACCTGCGGCGGCAGGAACGGGTTCTGGTTTGCTGGCTTTTGCCGCGGCGTAGGCGCGCAGGAAATCCGGGTGGTCGTCCGGCAGGTCAGGCAGCTTGATGAGCGGCTGCCCCTTGGTTTGGAAGTACCGATAGGTTTTTCCCCGCCGCGTGACGGTTTTGATGCCGACCAGCGTCACGACGCCAGACCTGTTGCGCGATCCCATTCATCCACCTCACTTTCGGTGAACGGTATTTCGCGATGGGCATCTCCGGCAAGCACCCGGAAGCGCCCTCCTTCGAAGACCTCGACGCCCGCGACTGGCAGGCCTGCCTGCATGACACCCTCGATTGCGCGGCGAATTGCTGCAGGGGTTGGCTTTGGCGCCGCCATCACGCTGCCCTCCTGATCTCTTCCATGGAGTGACCGCCCCATTGGTCGGCGCCAGCGTCCGCGATCCCGTCGAAAGTGCGGCTGCGGATCTTCCAGCGGTCAGGGCCGGGGCTGGCCCGGTGGATGGCATTCCATGCCTTCCATTCGTCGCTGCCCCGCTCTGGCTCTGGCAGCATTTCCGTCGGCACCAGCGGGGGCAGGCCGCGCAGATAGAAGCCTGTGGCCTTATAGGCCCGTTCACCGAACCAGAACGGTTGAACCATCTGGGGAGCGGGTAGATCCGCGGGCATCCGATCGCGCGCCAGGTCGTTCATTTCCGGGTTCTCGATCGCCACTCGCTCAATGGGTGCCCGCCAACAGGCGGTGAATAGCGCGACCCCGTTCTCGAACTCTGCCTTCATGCTTTCCCAACTGCGGCCCTTGGGCAGCTGCTTTGGCGGTGTCCACTTGCCCGGTCCAGACATCCAGCGGCGACCGGACCGGCAAAGCCGGGTGCAGGGCGGATGCATGACCGCGAGCAGATCCCATCCGTCCTGCAGCAGATCCCTCACGTCGCCGCGGATATGCCGATTGCTGCCATCCTCGGCCGCCAACAGGTCGCAGGACCAGACGTCATGGCCGCGGGCGGCGAAAGCGCGGCGCATGACGCCAGAGGTTTCGCAGGCGATCAGGACGCGGAGGGGACGGTCAGCCATTGCGGATCTCCGCCAGCTCAGCGCGGAGCGCCTCGATCACCAACTCGCCCCGCGACTTGGGCGCGGGCGTTGGCCGCACTAGTGAAAAGCGCGGATCCGTTTCGGGCCGGGGCGCGATCGCACCCTCGGATTCGTCCCAAGGCATCTTGGACACGCTCACGCGGCTTTCATTGACAGATGCCGATCCGGTGGGAGTGGTCCGCACGATGACGGTGCGCCGGTCGCTGATTGGTTGCCTAACCGGCACCGGAGCCTTCTGTTTGATCGAGGACCGGAAGGTCAGGCACAGGCGGTAGCCTACATAGCGAACCGAGTGCTCGGACAAGCCGGTTGCGCGGCAGATTTCGCGTACGCTCAGGTTTCTCTTGGCCAGCTCGTACACCTGTTTCTGGACCGGGGTCATTGGAACCGTACCCCCGTGATCCGCTGGGCACCGTCCTCGTCGGCACGGCAGAACTTCCAGCTGCCTTCTTGGGTCGGGCCGTAATCGTCCTGCACCGCGCAGATCCACAGCGACCGGACCTGGAACTCTTCCAGCGCCAGCGCCTCTTCGTCGAGGCAGTGATAATAGGCTGCGGCCTCGGCGATCCGCTCGCGCGTGATGGATTCGGGCGGCACATCACCCCAGGCGAAGCACGCCCAAGGATAGCCTTCGACGTCGGTGAAGAACTCAAGGCGATGCGCCGTGTTCATGGTTGCACTCCAAACTTTTGGGATTCGTTGCCCCAGTTCGACCAGCCGGGGCGGCGCTGGCGGCTGAACAGTTCCAGCCGGCGTGCGTCGGGCATCAGCTTCTCAGCTGCTGCGAATGCTTCATCTGGTTTGCGGGAATGCTCGCGCAGGGGCCCCTCGATCACCGACCGGACGCTGCACGTGGTCTTCGGTGCGCCGCGGGTTCCGATCAAGAAGGGTTCGCCCGCGCAGCGCAGGATGTAGCCGGTCCCGAAGGCCAGTTTGCCGTGTCGGGTCCGCTTGGCCCAATGCCCGGCCGTCTTGAAGGTAAAGCCCCAAGCATCGAGAACCTGCATGCCTTCGCGCAGCATGGGGTTGGTGACCCAGAGCCAAAGAACACAGTGGTCTGCCGCCAGCACCGAGACCGGCATGGCCGCGATCGCGTGCAGATCCATGCACCGGTATTGCGCCTTGGCGTTCTTGGTCTCGCCGTCGGCCGAGAAGTTGTCGAATGACCATGGCGGGTCCGCCATGATCAGGTCGAACCCACCGGCGGGGCGCAGGTCGTAAAACTCCTGCACCAACGAAATGGGAAAAGGCCCCCGGCCCGAGCAGTGGCCGGGGGCAGTTATGCCCGGCAGGACAGGCGAATGTCCGGCGGGCGCATGGGTCATGGCATCAGCTGGAAGAAGACATAGACCGATGCGGCCAGCAGGAAGGCGCAGGCCAGCACCCCGAACAGCCAGCTGAACGCGATGCAGAACCAGATCACCGACCGCATGCGGCGACCGGGCAACAATCCTGGGTCCATCGCTTCGTCGGGCGACAGGTGATCTGCCGAGATGTGAAAGCGCGCAGCCGCACGTCCCGTAGCAAAGGGATGGGCGCGATCCTGCATGTCCGGACCGGTCATCGTCCGGCACCGGTGTCATTCGCCGCGTGGCGGATCTGTCTGATCCGGATTCCATGCTGATTTGCAAGAATCCGAAAGGCCATGATCCGAAAGGTCTCCGGCATCGTCGCGGCGAGTTCGGGATTGCAGATTACCCGGCGCGCATCGGCGACCGCGCGAGGGGTCTGAGGGAAGGCAAGGATCTTCATCGGGCGCTCCATCGGCGAAAGACGATGGTTTGGAATATGCGCAACAGGAATATACTGGTCAAGTATAAAAATACGTGACAGGTATGAAGATCGCGACCTAAGATCGCGATATGGCGGAACTGATCCGCCTATGACCGCATATCGGGGTCATGGGCGGGTTCTTTTACCCGCCTTAGGTTGTGGCTCGGGGATGTTGTGGGTTTACCCTTCGGCGGATGTTCGCCTAATGTTCCTTTAGAGCATAGGAAAGCAAATGCCTGATCGAGACCTCGCTGAATTCGCCCAGATTGTTTCTAGCCTTCCTGACGACGCGTTTGACCGTCTGCTTGATCGACTGCTCTTACTTCCGCCTGAACAAGACGAGCCATCTCAAGCCAACCCTCTCGTCGTGCGGGGGAAAGTGCTCGGAAAGCGTCGATAAGCGCCTGCTCGGATTGCGATCGAGCGTCCGAGAAAAGGCTGGCTAAGGGGACGTCCAAGGCTGTGGCTATCAGCCTGTATAGGGATAGCGGCGGCCCCTCGTCGCCTTTCTCAATGCGAGAAATATGGGGCTGAGTGACCCCGACCATTTCGGCCAGGTCGCCCTGCCGCAAGCCGCGTGCTTTTCGGATTCGCGCGATGTTGTTCATGTTCCAACGATGCTTTCATTTGGATCGCATGTCGAATTCGCTGCGCGCATTTTAATTCTTGACGGGTATATACGTGTGGGGCATATCATGCCGTCATGATGACCCTTGGCGCATATCTGAAAGTCACCCGAAGACGTCAGGAAGAGCTGGCGGCTGAAGTTGGTGTCACTCAGGCGACCATATCCCGCCTCGCTCGTGGAATGATGTCGCCCAGCGTTGATCTGGCCGCTGCAATCAAGCGCGCCACATCCGGCGCGGTCGACTTTGAGTCGTGGGTCTCTGTTCGTCCCCAACCGGCCGGAACCTCGGCCTCCAACATCGAGCATTCTCATGCCCCAACCTCTCAAGACTCCTAACTTTCGTCAGGCTGCCTCGCCGCGGCCTCAAATGTCCCACCCCAAGGCCTTTGATGGTCGGGGCCGGTCCGCTGCGGCCGCGCGCCGAGCGCATGCCAGTTACCGCCTCGATCGCGACCAGTTCTCGCGCCGCTGGTCGCTGCTGATGATCGCCAGTTTCGGTTCGCGCGAGGAATGCGCGGTCCATTTTGGGGTCACCTATCAGGCCGCCTGCAACTGGTTCGACGGCATCTGTCGCCCCTATGGCGACATCGTTGCCCACGCGGTCGAGACGCTGCCGCGCTATGCCGAGATCATGCAGGCGCGGTGATGGAATACGGGCTTTCAGGTTGCCCGGGGCGGGGGAAGGAGAGGGGTAGCAGGACCCGTCTTCACGGAACCCGCCACGATCCCGGCCGCCTCGGGCGGAATTCAGCATCCGGGATCGTGGAACCTGCGGCTGGCTCCGGTCGAGAGCCGCTTCGGCGGCAGGGCGCAAATCTTATCGTCGGCCTGTGTCTCCTCTTAGGCCGGTGATGTGGGCGCGGCAGGCTCCGCTACCACCACGGCGCCGCGCCCGGTCGCTCCAACAGGAAAACGCCATGAATGTTCCTACTGATTATAGCGATATCTCTGCCGTGCCCGTGGGGGAGACCCCGACGATCCGGGCCCGGTTTTCCATGATCGCGGTGGCCTATGGGGCCAAGAGTGGTGCGGTCGACCCCGCCGCCATCGATCGCTGCGGCCAGCTGGTCTTCGAGACCTTCGGCCCCGAACATGAGCTGACGCGCGAGATCGAGCATTTCATCGACACCGTCACCAGCTCGCGCGGCGAACAAGAAGTTTGGACCGCTGCCGGGGACCGCCTGAAGCGGGCGGTCGAGCGCACGACTTGGTCCGGGGCACCGCGCGAGGTTTGTGCCGATGACTGATCCGCAACGCCTGACGGTCCATGACCAGACAATGATTGCCGCGCTGGAGGTGCTGTCGCGCCCGGCCTTGGTCGACCGCGGCTATCTCGATGACGTGGTCGGGATCCTTGGCGATGTCCTGCGCCATGTGTCGCGTGAGCAGGTCCGCCTGGTGCCGCTGATCCAGGCGGCCGAACAATTCCTGACCTTCCGACCCCTGTCGCCCGGCTGTTACGGCGGACTGCACGATCGCGCCTGGAAGGTGATGAACGATTGGGACCGTCGCCGCCTTGCTGACGGCTGGGAACAGATCCGGGGGCGCGCCGCATGAGCCTGTCCCAGATCCAGATCATCGTCGTCGGGCATCTCGACAGCCTTGACCCCGGCCTCGGCCCGGCCGCCGACCTGATCATCGTCGAGGAGCTTTGCCGGGGAACGCCGGTCGCGGAGATCTCCAAGCGCATCAAATGCCATGGCAGCTATGTGGTCGAGCGCTGGCACCTGTTCATGTTCCCCGCGATCACCACTGATCGCGGGGCCCTGACGATCGATGGTCGGCGCGATCTGATCGCGGCGGCCCGCGCGCGGGCAGGGGTGGCGGCATGAAGGGCGAAGATCCCCGGCTTGGTGAAGCGAAGACCCTGCCGATGGCCGATGTCGTCGCGCGGCTGGAGCTTGCGGGACTGGTCCGCACCGGTGCGGAGCTGGTCGGACCCTGTCCGCAATGCGGCGGCAAGGACCGGTTCGGCATCAACCTGCAGACCGGGATATTCCAGTGTCGCAAGGATTGCGGCCCCCATGCCAAGGGCGATCAGGTCGCGCTGGTCCAGCACACGCTGGGCATGGATTTTCGCGGTGCGCTGGAATGGCTCTGCGGCCCCGCCGAGGGTCTGACCGATGCGGAGCGGGAAGAGCGCCGGCGCAAGGCGGCCGAGAACCGTCGGCGGCAGGACGGCATCGCCCAGAAGAGGCGCGAGGACTCGATCCGTGTCGCGCGGGATATCTGGTTCGCCGCTGGTCCGGCCGAGGGCACCGCCGTCCGGGACTATCTGACCCGGCGCGGCATCAGCCCCGAATTGTTCCGGACCATGCCGCAGTCCATCCGCTTCGACCCGGTGGCGCGCTATACGATTCCGGCCGAAGGTCGGGCAGGGGCATGGGAGACCATCCACACCGGCCCGGCGATGATCTGCGCCGTCGTCGATCCCGCCGGCCGGGTGACGGCCGTGCATCGCACCTGGCTGGACCTGTCGCAGCCCAAGGGCAAGCTGCTCCTGCCCGATCCGCGAAAGCCATGCGAGATCCTGCCCGCGAAGAAAGTGCTCGGGTCAAAGAAGGGCGGGGCGATCCGCCTCGGCTTTGCCCCCAGCTGCGACACCATGATCATGGCCGAGGGGGTCGAGACGACCCTTTCCGCCATGATCGCGGAACCCGCGCCGCAGGCCTCGGCCTATTGGTGCGGCGTCGATCTGGGCAACATGGCCGGCCGCATGCAGCGCGGCCCCGGCCTGAAATATGCCGGTCTTCCCGACATGGACGATTCCGAGGCGTGGCTTCCGCCCGAATGGGTGAAGCGGCTGGTCTTCGTCCAGGACGGCGACAGCGACCCCAAGCTGACCACGGCAAAGCTCAAGGCCGGCCTGCGCCGCGCCATGATCAAGAGACCCGGATTGCGCGGGTCCATCGTCCATGCCGGCGAAGGCAGGGACCTGAACGACATCCTGATGGGACAGAGAGATGAAGGTTGAACGATGACCGACGATCGCGACGACGATGCAATCGACCAGGTCCGGGCCGTGCTGCAGAATGCCGAGGATGTCGATCTGCCTGACGGCCTGAGCGACAGCGCCGACGGCGATCAGGATCTTCCCGAGGATTATGCACCCCCGCCGCCCCCTCCGGAAGACCAGGGGCCGGGCGAAGACGAGCCCGAAGATCCGGTGTCCCAATGCTCGCGGCAACCGCTGAACGACATTGGCAACGGATACCGCTTCCGCATCCATTTCGGTGAGAACCTCCTGTTCGTCTCGCAGGTCGGATGGTTCGTCTGGGGCGGTGTCCGGTGGAAACGAGATCCCGAGATCAGTCGCGACTGCTCGCCACTTGTCCGGGGGCGCGCACATCAGATGTCTGCGCTGATCGAACGCGAGATCGATTGGCTGCAGCCGTCGAAGCGCGACCGGCAGTTGCTGGCCAAAGAGCGTGAGCTGCGCAAAAGGCGCGGCGAGATCGAGGCGGATCCCGGCCATGCCGGCGACGAGGCGCTGATGACCGAGCTTGGCCATATCACCAGCCAGCTGCGCAGCATCGATGCCGCACTGAAAACGCACAAGAGCCTGATCGGCCGACGCCTGACCCATGCCAAGAATGCCGGCAACAGTGGGCCGATGTCGAACCTGATCAATGAGGCCCGGGTGATGTTGGCCCATGCCGTTGATGACATGGACAAGGGCGACCTGGACGTGAACACCCTTTCAGGTGTGCTGCGGTTCAACCGGATTCCCGGTGATCCCAAAAACGGCATGACGCCGATGGCCGATGTCGAACTGGTCCCGCATGACCGCGCCCAGCTGCTGACCAAGGTGATGCCGGTGGAATTCGATCCCGAGGCCAAATGCCCTCGGTTCGACGAATTCCTTCAACAGATCCAGCCGAATATCGAGATGCGCCGCTTCCTGCAGCGCTGGTTCGGCCTGTCGATGTCCGGACTGGATATCCAGAAGCTCGCGTTCTTCCATGGCGGCGGTGCGAACGGGAAATCGGTCCTCGTTGACCTGATGGCCCGGATGATGGGCGATTATGCCGCCACGGCCAAGATCGAGAGCCTGACTGGCAAGAACAAGAAAAGCGGCTCGGATTCGCAACCCGACCTGATCCCGCTGATCGGCGCGCGCATGGTCCGGACCTCGGAGCCGGAAGAGGGCGAGCGGCTGCAGGAAGGGCTGGTCAAGGCTCTGACCGGGGGCGAGCCGATGATGGTGCGCGCGCTCTACACCGACATGATCACCTTCCAGCCGATCTTCAAACTGACGATTTCGGGCAACCACCTTCCCGATATCCGCGGCGGGGATGATGGCATCTGGCGCCGACTGATGCTGGTGAACTTCCCCGTCCAGATCGCGGAGAAGAATCGGATCCCGAAGAAGGAACTGGACGACATCCTGTGGCAGGAACGATCCGGGATCCTGAACTGGCTGGTTCAGGGCCTGCTGGACTACCTGGAGGGCGGGCTGCGCGAGCCGGACGATGTCATGTCCGCCACGGAAAGCTATCGCAAGGACAGCGACCCGATCGGCACCTTCCTGGCGGATGCGACGGTGGTCACGGGATATGAGCGCGACTTCATGACCGCGCGCGAGCTGATGGATGCCTTCAACTTCTGGATTGAGGAGCGCGGGGAAACCCGCTGGAGCCCGCGAAGGGTGTCCTTGCGGATGAAGGCCAAGGCAGAGGTCTGGCGGCACCCCGACACCCAGAAGACCTTTGCGCCGGGCAAGTCAGGCGTGACCGGCTATCGCGGCATCCGTCTCTCGGAGGAGTTCTCTGCGCGGAAACGTGCGGCCGATGTCCAGAACAGCCAGTCGGGATGGAGCGGCCCCAGATGACCCCGCACCCCCTTCATCACCAACATCCGAGAGGGCGGGCCTGCGGGCCCGTCTCGCACATCTGGGCCCTGGCATCGTGGTTGGGCCGAACGGGCCTGAAACACGCAAGGGCAGGGCTGGAGTTCTCGGCGGGGTCAGGGGAGGCACATGCGCGATATCAACGGCTTAGGTGCTGATTTTGGGCCTGACGGGCGCGACGGGCCTGAAAAACCGGCATGTACCTGCGCGCGTATTCTGGAGGGGTCAGGGGGAAACCGGTCTTACGCAAAGGGTAAAATCTCAAGCCCTTCAAGCCCCTCCGGCCCAAAAAGAGGCCTAAGCCATTGATATAAAACAATCGAGGATTGGAAAATCAGGCCATTTCTCAAGCCCCTCTCTTTCAATCTCAAGCCCGTCAAGCCCAAGCAGAAAACAGCGAACCCAATAGGCAGTGAAATGAAGAAGAAAAACCACAAGATGTTGAGTTCTGAGCAGGTGGATGAGGGGAGGAAACTGGTGGAAGCAGCCCACGCGCTGAGTGCTGCCCGGAAGGCTGATGAAGCGTCCCGCCTTGCCGCGATCCAGGATGCGGGCGCGATCCCCGAGGAGTGCGGTCCGGACATCCTGGCATCCCCGGCGCGTGGCGGTTTCGTCCTGCATCGCAACATCGAGCTGCTGTCGGTCGGGACGCACAAGGTCGAGGCCGTACATCGCGGCTATGGCGGCCGGTCCGCTATCCGGCGTGCCGACGTGTTCGACGTCATGGTTGCGGCGGCGCTGCGGGCCAAGCGCCCGCTGCCCTTGACCCCGGGCCAGATCTCCATGGCCCGCCGCTATGCCGCGATGGTCGAGGTCGCCGCGTCGGATGGCATGCGCCTGTCCAGCCTCGATGCCTCGCATGGCGGCGGGGACAGCATGGGCTGGATGGATCGGCACCTGTCGGTTGCGGAGGAACTGTCCGTGCTGCGGTCGCGTATCGGTGGCGGGGTTGCCATGGCGGTGCGCCGGGTTCGGCCGTCGGCGCGGGGTGATGGCCAGCGCGGCCCGATCCTCGACCGTGTCCTGGTCGACATGGTCTGCTTGAAGGGGCGGACGCTGGATCAGGTTCTGGTTGCGCATGGGTGGTCAGTCAAGGGCGAGCATCGGAAGGCCGTCGCACACGCTCTGGCTGAGGCGCTGGACCGCATGATCGGCTACAGGGCGAAAAAATCTTCTTGACCGCTTAGGTCCGTCTGTGACACAGAATTCACTAATATCTAGAAGTGCGCCCGCGGGAGAGATCCTTGCGGGCGCTTCTCGTTCCGTCAGTCGTTGATTGGCTTTTCCCGGTTCTTCTTCCCGACATCTACCGGGTTAGTGGATGACGGTGCATCCGACGGCTTTGGTTTGTTGTGCCCCGTTCCCTCTGGCTCGCGGCGTTCACCCTCCATGTCTGACGGGTAGGTGCTGTCGCTCTGCGGGTTCGTTCGGCCTTCGCGGTCTTTGTCCATGTCGGTCCTCCATTGGGTGCCGATAACTCCTGCGACGACGGCTTGTTCCGGGTCTTTGACCCCGAGGTTGTCATGGCACGCTTGAAGCAACTCGCTCCGCGCGTCGGCTCGCTGTCGTCGCGCGTCACTTCGGTCGGTGCCGGTCCGGATCGTCTCAAACGCCGGGACCAGGTCGTCGCCTGGCGCAAGTGGTACAAAACGGCGGAATGGCAGCGGCTGCGTTGGGACTGCATCTCGGCCGCGTTGTTCACCTGCGCCCGGTGCGGAACGGTGGGTGAAAGCCGCGACCTGGTTGCTGACCATGTGCATCCGCATCGCGGCGACCGCACGCTGTTCTTCGACGCGGGCAACCTGCAATGCCTCTGCGCCCCCTGCCACAACCGGGACAAGCAGCGCGAGGAGCGCGCTGGATCGCGCTGAACACACGAAATCGCGGGATTTCAGAACAAATCGGCCCCTCGGACCCCGATAGAGGGGGGTGGGTCTAAAGTCCGGGGGCCCGCCGGGCCTAGACCCGCGCCCCCCTCAGCCGGAGATTTTTTTCATGTCGGGCGACGTTTTCGACCTCTTCGGGAACCCCGTTCGCCCGGGCAAAGGGCAGAAGGGCCGCCCGCCATACGAGGCCACGCAGAAAGATCGCAACAAGGTCAAGATGTTGCTGGCGATGGGGTGGAACAACCAGCGGATTGCGAACGCGGTCGAAATCTCGCTGGCCACGCTGAAGCGATATTTTAGAGCCGAGCTCGTCGTTCGGGACCAGATGCGCGATCGCCTTGAGGCGCGCCGCCTGGAGCTGGCGATGGAGATGGCCAATGCAGGCAATACCGCTGGCATGCGCGAGCTCGACCGCCTGATCCTGAAGAACGACCAGAAGCTGGCGACGGATCGTCTCGATCGAATGGGCCAGCCAGAAGAAGAAGAAGAGGAAAAGCCGACCTCGAAATATGTCGGCAAAGGTGAGCTTTCGCGCAAGAAGGCCAACGCGCTTGCGAAGGGGGAAGCGCCTTCGGAGTGGGGCGACCTGCTGAAGCCGGGAAACTATGAAAACTGATCCTGTGTCGTCGTTGACGCCGGATTGGGACACGTCGTTGCCGGACTGGAAGGAGCGGGTCGTCAACCGCCGACCGCTGATCCCTGACCTGCCGCTCTTCGACGCCGTCGCCGACAAGGCGCTGGCAATTTTCAAGCGGCTGAAGATCCCGGATGACATCGGTACGCCGCGCACGTTTGGCGAGGCTGGCGACGACTGGATCTTCGATTTCGTTCGGGCCGTCTTCGGCAGCTATGACCCGGTGCGCAAGGTCAGGATGATCCGTGAGTTCCTGCTCATGGTGCCCAAGGGCAATGCCAAGACGACCTATGCGGCAGCCATCATCCTGGTTGCCGCGATCATGAACGAACGCCCGAACGCGGAACTGATGCTGATTGCGCCCAGCCAGAAGATCGCGAAGCGGGCCTTTACCCAGGCAGCCGGGATGATCCGGCTGGACGAGACGTTGAGCGACGTCTTCAAGGCCACGCCGCATAACAACGAGATCGCCAAGCTCGACGAGGTGGTCCCGTCGAAGATCATGATCGTGTCGGCCGATCCTTCGGTTGTCACCGGCGCGATGGCCAGCTTCACGCTGATCGACGAAACCCACGAGTTCTCGAAGATGTCGCGGGCAGAGGCGGTGTTCACCGAGATCAAGGGTTCGCTCGGCAAGCGGCCCGACGGGTTCCTTCTGCAGATCACCACGCAATCGAAGGAGCCGCCCAGCGGGGTGTGGAAATCGGAACTGGCGATCGCGCGCAAGGTTCGCGACGGGGAACTGCGCCGGTCACTGCTGCCCGTGCTTTACGAATTGCCACCGGAAATGTCGCAGAACGATGGCTGGCGCGATCCGAAGACCTGGAAGATGGTCAACCCGAACCTCAACAAGTCGGTGACCGAAGACTACATCGCCAGCGCCATCGAAGAGGCCCAGATCGAGGGGCTGCACAAGCTGGCAATGGTGGTGTCTCAGCACCTGAATGTCGAAGTTGGGCAGGGCATGCATGCCGACCGCTGGCCTGGCGCGCTCTACTGGCAGCAATGTGGCGATCGAACCCTGGACCTGGACGAGCTGATCCGCCGGTCAGAAGTCTGCGTCGTCGGTGTTGATGGTGGTGGGCTCGACGACCTGTTCGCGCTCTCGGTGATCGGGCGCGAGCGCGAGACCCGCAACTGGTTGCACTGGGCACATGCCTGGGCCTTCGATGACGTCCTGAAACAGCGCCCGGAAATCGTGCCGAAAGTGCGCGACTTCGAGAAGGCGGGCGATCTGACAATGTGCACGCGGGTCGGGGACGATGTTCGTGGGGCCTGCGACATTGTGGACCAGTTGGAGGCGGCCGGGCTTCTCCCGATCGATAGCCCAGCCATCGGTCTCGACAGCCACGGCATTGCCGAACTCCTCGACGAGCTGGAGGAGCGGGGCTTCGCCGAGGACCGCTTCATCAGCGTGGGGCAGGGCTGGAAGCTCCAGCAGGCCGTGCTGACGCTGCCGCGCCGCCTGAAGGACAGAAAGTTGATCCATGGTGCGACCGGTCTCATGACCTGGAACGTCGGCAACGCAAAAACCGAGCTCAAGGGGAGCAACTACATCGTGACCAAGCAGGTGGCCGGAAGCGCGAAGATCGACGCCCTGATGGCGACCTTCAACGCGGCGATGCTGATGTTCGGCAACCCCGAGGGGGTCGGGCCATCGGTCTATGAGACGCGCGGGATCCGGAGGGTCTGATGGGGCTGCTCAGCTGGTTCCGTCGCGAGGATGCCACACCGGCGCCCGCGCAGCCTGCGGCTGCCCGCGTCCAGGCCATGAACGAGTCGATGCTGATCGGCGATCTGACCGACCCGTATCTGGCCGAATTCCTGCGAGCCGGGATGGCTTCCGCCAGTGGCGCGGTGGTCACGCCCGAATCCGCCTTGAAGAACACGGCGGTGTTCCGCTGCGTTTCGCTGCTGTCCTACGCCATGGCGATGTTGCCGCTGCACCTTTATCGCAGCGGCGACGCGCGCGAGAAGGCCTCGGATCATCCACTCTTCAAGGTGCTGCACCGCAAACCGAATGGCTGGCAGACCGCCTTCGAGTTTCGCCAGCTCATGCAGTCCTGGGCCTTGATCCACGGCAATGCCTATGCCGCGAAGGTGCGGCGCGGCGACCAGGTCATCGCCCTGCTGCCGATGGACCCGCGGCGCATGGTGGTCGAGCAGCGTGACGATCTGACGGTGCGATACAAATTCTCTGGCAAAACCGGCGGGGTCCGCGACCTGGCCGCAGACGACGTGTTTCACCTGCGCGGCTTTACGCTCGACGGGCTCTGCGGCCGGTCCCTGGTGCGGCAAGCGGCCGAGGCCATCGGCATCGCGCTCCAGGCCGAGCGTGCGGCGGCGCGGCTCTTCCAGAAGGGCATGCTGGTCGGCGGTGCGCTTCAGATGCCGCAGAACAAGAAACTGTCGAACGAGGCTTACGACCGGCTGGTCGCCAGCATGTCCGATCATCAAGGTGCCGAGAATTCCAACGGCTGGATGATCCTGGAGGAGGGGCTGGAGGCAAAGCCGTTCGAAGCGACGGCCAAGGACAGCCAGCACCTGGAAATGCGCGGCCATCAGGTCGAGGAGATTTCCCGCGTCTTCGGGGTGCCGCGTCCGCTGCTCATGGTCAATGACACATCTTGGGGCACGGGCATCGATGTCTTGGGTCAGCTATTTGTCCGTTACGGCCTCAGCCCGTGGTTCGAGGCCTGGGAGCAGGCAATTTCCCGGTGTCTGCTCAGCGACAGGGAACAGGATGAATTCTACGCCAAGTTCAATGCCGCAGCGCTGCTCCGCGGCAGCATGAAGGACCAGGCCGAATTCTTCTCGCGCGGTCTGAGCGTGAACAACCAGCAGCCTTGGCTGCATGTCGAAGAGGTCCGCGACTGGATGGACCTGCCGCTGCGCGACGATCTCGCCCAGCCCGTGAACTCTGCCGCAAAGGAGACCACCGATGACGCAGCGCGCCGCGCCTGAAATCCGGGTGTCCCGCCCGGCGCAGGTTCAGGCCTTTGAACCATCGCCGCAGATGATGGATCGCTGGTCCTCGGGCCTGCGCGCCGCTGACAGCGACCGGGACAACGTGATCAGCATTCTCGACGTCATCGGCGAAGACTGGTGGACAGGCGAAGGCGTGACCGCGAAGCGCATCTCGGCCGCGCTGCGATCGATCAAGGCCGATGAGGTGATCGTCGACATCAACAGCCCGGGCGGGGATTTCTTCGAAGGGGTCGCGATCTACAACCAGCTGCGCCAGGATTCGCGCAAGATCACGGTGCGCGTCCTCGGGCTGGCGGCCTCGGCGGCCTCGGTCATCGCCATGGCCGGGGACGAGGTCCAGATCGGCCGCGCCGGTTTCCTGATGGTGCACAACGCCTGGGTCGTCGCGGTGGGCAACCGCCATGACATGCGCGAGGCCGCCGATACCATGGAGCCGTTCGACGCGGCCATGGCGGCCGTTTACGCAGACAAGGCCAGGGTCGACCGCAAGAAGGCCGCGGGGTGGATGGATGCCGAGACTTGGTTCAACGGCGAAGACGCCGTCGCGGCCGGACTTGCTGACAGCCTGCTGACTGCTGATCTCGAAGATCGGACCGAGGGCGGTGCGAACGCGCTCCGCCGCGTCGATACGCTTCTCGCCAAGCAGAATGTTTCCCGGTCCGAACGCCGCGCGCTTCTGGCCGAGATCAAGGGTGGCAAGCCCGGCGCTGCCACGACCGTCACGCCCGGCGCTGACGACGGAATGGCTGCACTCGTGCAGTCGATGATCGCAACGCTCAGAAAGTGAGGATCACTATGGGCATGATGAACCACACCGCGCTTCACCGCGGTATCGTCGCAGTCCGCGCTGACGCCGGTGGCGACCCGAAGGCCATGATGGCCGCGCTGAACCAGGCCTGGGAGGCCTTCAAGGCCGAGAACGAGACCGCCATCAAGGATCTGAAAAAGGGCCAGGAAGATGTGGTCCGGACCGAGAAGATGCAGAAGCTGGAAGCCAGCGTCAGCACCTTGCAGTCGGCGCTGGATGCACAGGCCGCCCAGCTGACCGCGCTGAAGATCGGCGGGCCGGGCACCGATGGTGCGCCGAAGGATCCCGAATACAGCAACGCCTTCAGCGCCCATTTCCGCAAGGGCGACGTGCAGGCCGCGCTGAACAAGGGGGCAGATGCCGAGGGTGGCTATCTGGCGCCGATCGAATGGGACCGCACGATCACCGACAAGCTGGTCGAGGTTTCGCCGATGCGCCAGATCGCTTCGGTCCAGTCGATCTCGGGCGCCGGGTTCAAGAAGATCTTCAATCTCGGCGGCACCGGCTCGGGCTGGGTCGGTGAGACGGCATCGCGCCCGCAGACCGCGTCGGGCACCTTCGGTATCATGACCTACACACCGGGTGAGATCTACGCCAACCCGGCGGCGACCCAGCAGATCCTCGATGACAGCGAGATCGACCTGGAAGCCTGGCTGGCCAGTGAGGTCGAGAAGGAATTCTCGCTGCAGGAAGGGATCGCCTTCGTGGCGGGGAACGGCGTCAACAAGCCGACCGGCTTCCTGACCTACGCCACTGGCGCCGCCAACGCAGCGGCGCATCCGTTCGGAGCGATTCCGGTCTCGACCACCGCCGCCGCGGCGGCCTTCACCAGCGATGAGCTGATCGATCTGGTCTACAGCCTGCCGGGTGCGCTGTCGCAGAATGCACGTTTTGTCATGAACCGGCCTTCGCTCGCCCGTATCCGCAAGCTGAAGGACGGGGACGGCAATTATCTTTGGCAGCCCTCCTATCAGGCGGGCCAGCCGCAGCAGGTCCTGGCTTTCCCGGTCACCGAGATGGCGGCCATGCCCAATGTCGCCGCGGATGCCTATCCCATCGCGTTCGGAGACTTCAAGCGCGGGTACCTGATCGTCGATCGTCTCGGCATCCGGGTGCTGCGCGACCCCTACACCAACAAGCCCTACGTCCATTTCTACACCACCAAGCGCGTCGGTGGCGGGTTGCTGGACCCGCAGGCGCTGCGCGTCCTGAAAATGGCAGCGGCCTGATGAAAACGCCGCCGGCCTTTCCCGGCCGGTGGCAAACCCCTGATCTATGGAGGCCTGGAAGATGGCAACGAAGAAGCAGGAAGAAGAGGCGGCAAAGCCCGCCGAAGTCGTGGCAGCGCCGGCAGATCCCGAGCCGACCACCGAGTTGGTGAACGCGCCGGCCGACCCGGAGCCTGCCACCGAACTGGTGAGCGCGTCGGGCGCCATCGCTGAGCCCGAGGTTATCGCCGCGGTCGACCTGTCGCATGAGAGCGTCGATGCGAACCCGCGCGCGGGCACCAGCTCGGTCCAGAACAACGTCGACTGGAATGACGCCAAGCGCGCCGAGCCCAACGACGCCAATTTCGAGGGGCAGGGGCTCGATCTCTCTGTCTACGGCAAGGGCGCAAAAACCTGATGCGCCTCACGCTCGTCACACCTCCAGCGGCACCTCCCATCGAACGGGCTCTGGCAAAGGACTATTGCAAGGTCAGCTGGGACTATGAGGATGCGGTGATCGATGCTTGCATCGACGCTGCCGTGTCCTGGCTCGACGGCCAGCGCGGTGTTCTGCGCCGGTGTATCGTCAATCAGGTGTGGCGCGCGGATATTGATCGGCTGGGCGGATATGTCGCCCTGCCATTCCCCGACGTCTCGACGGTCTCGGCAGTATTCACAGATGAAGAGGCCGGGGCGGTGCTCTTCGATCGCACCGATTGCGGCTTGCGCATCCGCAGCGGTCAGGGACGTCCGGCCGCCATCACGTTCACGGCCGGATTCGGAACCCCATCTGAGGTCCCGCCTGCGATATCGCGCGCGATCCTGATCCTGGCAGGACACTTCTACTGGGTTCGTTCAGGGCAATCGGAACGAGAGGGAATTCCGCGCGAGGTAGATGACCTGATTTCGCCCTTCCGTCTGCTGCGGGTCTGAACATGGATGTCGGTGGATTCAGCAAGTTTGTCGCATTTCGGGCGCCGGTGAAGGGGCGGACGCCGGATGGCCAGCGCATCATCGAGATGCAGGAACGTTTTTCGATCTGGGCCAAGCTGGTTCCGATGCGTGGTGGCGAAGCCGTCATGCAGGCGCGTCTCGCTTCGAAATCTCCCGCCTCCGTCACGGTGCCGCGCACCCGGGATACCGAACTGGTCACCAGCGAATGGGAGGTCGTGGTGGACGGCCGGACCTATCAGCTCAAGGAGGATCCGCGCGAATCCCACAACCGCGCCTTCCTCGATATGCTGGTCGAGGCAGTCTCATGAGGGCGGGCAGGGTTCTTCGCCAGATGATCCAGGACAGGATCATTGCCCAGGTGCCGGATCTGAACGGTCAGGTCTATGACAAGGCCAGCAAGGATGATCCCTTTCCCAGTGTCAGCCTGGGGCCGAGCTACTGGACCGGCGACGACGCCGATTGCATCGAGGGCAGAACCTGGACCGGACAGATCGATGTCTGGACAGAGGGCAACAAGGGCCTCTGCGAGGATCTGGCCGACGACATTGCTACGGCTCTGAAAGGGTTCGCCGACACCACCCTGATCGCGATGCACCCGTTCGAGATATCGCTTGTCCGGGTCATGGACGATCCCGATGGCGTGAACGTTCATGGGGTGATCCAGATCGAGGCGATGATCGAAGCCTAGCCCCTGTCGTCACCACATTTGTCACGCATCAGAGCATCGAAAAGCGGATCTTCTGGTTCTGATCCTACAAGAATGCGCTCTTGGGATGTCTCCCACTCAGAAAACGCTTTTCCGAAGACGGTCTTCCTTGCCTCGTCAGCAAGATCAGATGGCATTCTAGGGTCTACGAGGATTTTGTTTATAGCGTCCTTCACGGATTGAATGGCTTCTGCTGGTGAGGCGGAGGCTTCAAGATTGGCGTTCTGTATAGCCTCAACATGAGAGTTGATAACGAGGCATTCGAGCGCGCTGCCCTGTGCGTTTGCCGCTGATCCAGCCATCAAAAGGCAGAGGGTTAGCCGAGAGATCCGCATCAACCGTCCTTTCGGTGAGAGATGGCCCAGCTTAACCCGCGTATCGTTGCTAAACTCAAGCAAATTCCAGACCTGGCGGTCGAAGCCGCGAGTCTCGCAATGGAAGAGGGCGCAGAGGAGATCTGTGACTTCATCCGCAGCCTGATCCGGGGGCATTTCAAACCGGGGGACGGTGATCTTCTGAAATCGGTCGGCTGGACCTGGGGAGAGATTCCGCCGGGTGCCTTCATGATCGACGAAATCAGGTCCGGGAAAAACAAGGGGCGGCAATACGCCACGATCCGGATCAAGATCTATGTCGGATCGCGGGATGCGTTCTATGCACGCTTCCACGAATTCGGCACCCGCAATATGCCGGCCCGCCCATTCTTCTTTCCAGCGTGGAAGGCCAAGAAGGCCGAATTTAACAACAGGATCCGCAAACGGGTCCGAGCCGCAATCAGGGAGGCATGGCGCAATGGCTAAGGCGATCTTCCACCGCGAGTTTCACTATACCAGCATGACGCGGAACGCGGGCTGGTCGGCCTATCCCAAGGCAGGGGCCCAATCCTATCCGCGCGAGTTCATTGATGCTGCCGTCGCCGCCGGCTGCGCCGAAGAGGTCAAGGCGACCGTCTGCAAGGGCAGAACCAGGACCGCCAACGCCGCCCATCACCCGGATCCCTGATCATCGTCCTTCAGCACTGACCGTGCCGCCCTCGGGCGGCTTTTTTCATGGAGCAGAAACGTGGCAAAACCCATTACCGAAAAATTCGAGCAGATGACGCTCGAAGTGGCGACCGACGAAACCGGCACCACCTGGGCCAAGGTCTGCGGCCTCGTCGGCGTGACCATCACCCGCACCGCGACCTGGGATTCCACGGAAACCCCTGGCGACTGCGACAACGAGGCCCTGCCCATGGATGTCGAACGGGAGTTCCGTTCGCTTCAGGTTTCCGTGTCGGCAGATGGTGTCTGGGCTCAGCAGTCGAACGACATGATGCTCGACTGGTTCTACAACGGTGAGCGCAAGACGATCCGGCTGGGCAACCAGAACGCCGCCGTCGGCGATACCCAGTATGAGAGCGGCCCGGCGATCATGACCACGCTGACCAACCAGCGCAGCAAGGGTCAGAAGGTTACCGCCTCGATCCAGCTGGAGTTCGATGGCAAACCGACCCGTCTTGCGAAGGCGGCCTGATGGCGCGCGTCGTCATCCGCTGGGCCGGCGGTGAACATGCCTTCCGGCTCGGCCTGGCCGAGCTGGAAGTGATCCAGCAGAACACCGATTGCGGCCCCGAGCATCTGCTGCAGCGTATCAACGCTGGTCTGTGGACCGCGGCCGAGTTGATGGAGATCCTGCGCAACGGGCTGATCGGCGGCGGCATGGACGATGTCGACGCCAAGAACCTTGTCCACCGGACCTTCGGCCAGCATCCGATGATCGTCTTCAAGGTGCCGGCGCAGGAGGTTCTGTTCCTTTGTCTGTACGGTCCACCGGATGATCCGGTGGGGGAGGATACGCCGGCGGGCGATCCGACGCCGAGCGCCGACCCCGAGGCAAATGGAAGTTCAGCACCTATTACGGGCTAGGCGCGGCGATGGGGTTCGCACCCCGCCAGGTTGGAGAAATGACGCCCTGGCAGTTCATGGCCTGCGTCGAAGGCTATGGACGCGCAAACGGCTGGAAGCCGGACGGTGGCGGCGGCGGCGCGGATGCGCTCTCCGAGGCTGATCTCAGGGAAATGGGCATTGTGGGATTCTGATGGCTGAAGAACCGGATCTTGTCATCTCGGCTGGCTTTTCCGACGCCAAGCTGGTCCAGGAAGCGAACCGGATTGTCGCCGAGTTCCGCAGGCGCGGCGAAGAGGCGCAGAAGGCTTTCGTCGATGCCCAGGCTCGTGTGCCCAGCACCGCCGTGGTGCGGGCGCATGAGCGCGAGATGGACCGGCTGAAGCGCAGCTTCGATCCGGCCTATCGTGCCGCCAAGCTCTATGAGGAAGAGGTCAAGCGCCTCGATCGCGCGCTTGACGGGGGCGCGATCACCCAGAAGCAGTACACGGCCAATGTCGATCGTGCCGCGGCAAAGATGCGCGATGCCGGCAATGCGGTCCAGGAACTCGGTCGCAAGGGACAGGCGGGCGGCACCGGATTGCAGAACCTCGGGTTCCAGGTCGGTGATTTTGCCACCCAGGTCGGCGCCGGGACCAGCGCCGCGCAGGCGCTCGGTCAGCAGCTGCCGCAGCTCCTCGGCGGCATGGGGACCATGGGTGCGTTGATGGGGGCGGGCGCGGCCATCGCCATTCCGCTCGGCGCTGCGCTTCTCAAGGTCGCGATGGACACCGAAACCCTCGACGACAAGCTGAAGAGCCTGGAGAAGACCACCGGGGCCTATCTCGATGCTGTCGAGACTGCCCAGACCCCACTCGACCAGCTGCGCCTGAAATATGGCAACCTGGCCGACGAGATTGCCCGCGTGAACGACGTCACAGAGCAGATGGCTGGGGTTCAGGCCCGGGTCGATCTGATTGGGGCGGCCAACAAGCTCGGAAGCGGATCACCGGTTCCCAACACCGTTCCCGAGGGCATGGTCGGCACGTCCTGGCTGTCCTTCGGCATCCCCACGCAGCCGCTCGATCAGATCGTCGATCCGATCACGCAGGTTCGCACCGCCTATAAGGCTACCACGGAACAGGCCGAGCGCCTGTTACAGGCACGGCTCAGGCTCAAGACCAGCAACAGCGAAGAGGCTGTCGCGCGCGATGCGGAAAACTTGCGCGATGTGCTGATCGATATCGCGGGCAGCGCCGATGCTGCCGCAAAGCGCTTCCCCGAGCAGATCCAGCAGCTGAACACATTGATCACCGCCGCTGCCGAACAGATCGCTGCCGCCGGCCGCGCGCAGCGTCAGGCGCAGCAGGATCTCCTCGACACCTATGACGCCAACACCCAGAAGCTGAGGAAGCTGGCCGACGATCGCCGCATGGCCGAGGAAAGCCAGACCGAAGCCATCAAGGCCGGGAAGGTGGATCAGGCAGAGGCTTATGGCCGGGTTCTCACCGCGATCGACAATGAGGTTCAGGCGGTCAAGCAGTCCATTGCTGAGATGGACGGCACCTTCGAGGCCAGCGTCAAACGCATGCAGGGTCTGGCCGGCGGCCTGGGCGGCACCATCAATTCCGCCATCAAAAACTGGACAGGGCTCAATCTCTCCGAATGGGGAAAGACAGGCGCCGCCTCCCAAAAGGGCATTCTCGATCTGATCGCCAGCCGGGAAAGCGCCGGGGCCGGGGATTACAATGCGGCCTATGGCGGTGCGAAGTTCACCGGCGGCAACCTGTCCCTGGTCAACATGTCCCTGAACGAGGTGCTGGCGGTGCAAAAGCGCATGCTGGCGCATCCCGAGAACACCGCCAACAGTTCGGCCCTGGGCCGGTATCAGATTGTCGGCACGACCCTGCGCGGCCTGATGTCGGAACTGAACCTGTCCGGCGATGAGCTCTTCGACAGCAAGATGCAGGATCGTCTTGCCACCCAGCTGGTGCGCCGCCGCCTGCCGCAGGGTGTCGAAGGGCTTCGCAACGAATGGGAAGGGCTGCGCAATGTTCCCGCGCCGCTGATCGAACAGGCGCTGAATCAGCAGTCGATTGAAAGGCTCGATCCAGAGATCGCCAAGGACCGGCAGAAGGCGCTCGACCAGGAGGTCAAGGAACGGGAACGGCTCGCCAAACAGGCCAAGGAATACGGGCTGCAGCTGTCCAGTAACCTGCTCTCGCAGCAAAAACAGGCCGAGCTGGCCAAATCGCAGGCCGACCAGATCGCAGCCATCAGGGCCTTGGACCTCGGGGAGGCTGATCAGGCCCGCGCCATTGCCGAGGTCACGGGCGAGATCGAACGCCAGCGGGTGATCTATACCCTGCTGGAAGAGGCCAAGCGCCGGCAGGTCGACCTCGATGCGCTCATGGCCAACGGGTCGATGACCTATCGGCAGGCGATTGAGGCGCTGGGAGAAGCCAAGAAGGCCGAGATCGTCACCACCAACGAACGTGCCCTTGCCGAAAGCCGCGTTGCGGAATCCCAGCAATTCCTGGCCGATGCGCAGGCGCGCGTGAAGAACGGCTTGCTGGAGTCCATTGTCGCCGGGGAAAGTTTCTCGGACGTGCTGCAGAACCTTGCGCTCATGATGGCCAAGGCTGCGGCGCAGGCGGCCCTCTTCGGCGAAGGGCCGATGGCGCGCGGCGGTGGTAGCGGTCTGCTGGGCGGGCTGCTTGCGGCCGTGACCGGTTTCCTCGGTGGCGGTGGCGATCCTCTGGTTGCGGCACGTCGCGGTGCGGGCCTGCCAGCCCGCGCCGGCGGCGGGCCGGTCAAGGCGGGCATGCCCTACCTGATCAACGAAAACACGCCGCGTAGCGAAGTCTGGGTGCCATCGCATTCCGGGGCGGTGCTGAACGTGCAGCAGGCGCAGGCGGCGCTCGGATCGCGGCGGGGCACCGCATTCAGTTTCTCGCCGACGACGCACATCAGCGTCCAGGGCAGTGCCGATGACCGGACGGTCGAAAAGATCAGTCGCGAACTGGACAGGCGGGATGAGCGGCTGCGCCGCGAGATGCCGTCGATCATGAAAAACTTCAACCTGACGGACGGCTGATGCAGGCAACATTTCCCCATCTGGCCATCGCGAAGGCACCGCAGTTCCGTCTGCTGGGCCAGTCGCTCGACCCGGAGGAAAGCATCGACGGTACCGATACCGTGGTGCCGACGATGCGGGGGCGCTGGACGGCGACGGTCAGCTTTGTCCTGCGTCAGGAAGCGGCGCTTCTGCAATGGCGGGCTTTCCTCATGCAGATGCGCGGAAGGGTCGGGACCACGCCGGTGCCGGTCTATTCGCGCTTCCGTCCGAGGGATCGTGACGGCAGGGGCGGTCGCTTCAACCAGATTGGCAATTTCGACTCTTCCCAGACCATGGAGCATTGGGGCTTCTCGAACGCGCCGCGCGAACAGGTCATGCTCAATCTGAATGCCGGTCTTCGCGCCACCGAGATCGAGGTGCGATATCCGGATTCGACGGGCTTGCGGCCGGGGCATTACTTCAGCCTGCGCGACCGCCTCTATTGCGCCCGTGCGGTTTACCTGTCCCGCCAGACTGAGAACGGCCCCCGATTTTCGGTCGAATTCGACCCACCGCTGCGCGAGGCGGTGACCGCGGGCATGGTGGTCGAGATCAACCGGCCCGTCTGCCGCATGCGCCTCGCCACGGAAGATGAAGGCATCATGGACAATGCCGAGATCATGCAAACCGTGCAGGCGCGGTTCGTGGAGGCGTTGTAATGGGGGCGCGCGAAGATCTGCTCGCCATCCCGGATGAGCTCCTGCGCAATGGCAGTATCGCGCAGGCGGTCCTGGTCCATATGGATTTTCAGGGATCGCCTCAGCGTTGGTGGACCGGCTTCGGTGATCTCGATGTCGGTGGTTTCCGCTGGCAGGGGCTCGGCGATCTGATCGGGGTCAGCGAGATCTCCAGCAGTTACGGCGTTTCGGCCCGGAAGGTAACCTTCACGGTACAGGCTACGCCGGCGATGCTGGCCCTGGCGCTCGCGGCCAAGTCCCGGGTGCGCGATCGCGATGTCACGGTCTCGCTCCAGCTCTTCGCCAATGCCCGGCTGGCGGCCTGGACCTCGGGTGGTGGCGAGATCATGGAGGGCGACCCGATCGGTTCGCCCATGGCGCTCTATACCGGGACGATGCAGCGCATGCCCTGGTCGGCGCAGGGCACGACCAAGCGCACCATCCAAATCGAGGCTTGGGGGATCTGGATGACCCGGAACAGCGCGCCGCGGGGTCGCCTGACCGATGCCGACCAGAAAGCGCGCTACCCGGGCGACCGGGGGCTGGAGCGCCTGCCACTCTATGCCAACGGCTATGAGAGCGAATGGCGGTCGTAGCGCTGGCCCGCCCGCAGGACATCCTGCGCATCGTCGACATGGTCGAAGATCTGCGCGCGGCGGTGGGCGGACCTGTTCCGGTCGATCGACCGTGGACTGCGCGCATGCTGGCCGGGATGCTGGGGGATCCGCAGGCGGTGGTTTTTGTCTCGGCGGCCGGATTCATTGCGGGGTCGTTGCAGCCCACGGTGATCAACCCGGCGCTGATCGCGATGGAGCACGGCTGGTTCGCGACCGATGGCACGGGGCTGCGCCTGCTGCGCGCCTTCGAGGGCTGGGCGCATGAACAGGGGGCAATGATGGTGCGGCTTTCCACCGCGCCTTCCGGAATGGATCTGACACGGCTCGGCTATCGCGCGGCCGAACTGGCTTGGGTGAAATAATGGCGATCTTCAGCTTTATCGCGGGTACGGCTTGGTGGGCGGGCGTGAGCGCCAGCATCGGCACGGCGGCGGCGGGCGCGATCATCTCGGTCGGGCAGACCCTCTCCTGGTCGCTGGCCGCTGCGGCGCTGCTGAAGCCGACGGTGCCGCGCCAGCAGGTGCAGGCCACCATCAACCAGACGGATTCCGCGCGTATCCGGGGCTGGGGCCGCATGCTCCTGGGTGGCACCCGCGCCTTCTTCGAATCCCATAGCGGCCACCTGCATCAGGTTGTCGCCGTGCATCATGGTCCGGTGGATGGGCTGATGAATGTCTGGGTCGACGGACAGCCCGTGGCGACCGAGGCGACCCCAGCAAATGCCGATGGCGGCGGGCGGGTGAACCGCTACACGGCGGTTCTCTTCAAGGATGGCAGCGGCAACAACGGCAATTATGACGGTGTCTTCGACAGCGACGGCCTTGGCTGGCGGGACATCTTCGACGCCTTCCCTGCGCTCTGGACCTTGCAGCACCGGCTAGAGGACCAGGCCACCTTCTACGCTGTTCTCGGGGATCCTGCTGACGAGGATTTTGCGAAGTATTTTCCGAAAGGACCGCAGACGGTCGTGCAGGTTGAGTTGCGCGGATCCCGGGTCCGCAATCTCGCTGGTTCGCAGATCTATTCCGAAAATGCCGGGCTTTGCATTCGGGATTTCCTGACCCATGCCGATGGCTGGAACTTCCCGCTCTCCAAGCTGGACGGCCCCAGCTGGACCACATTCACCTCGATCTGCGCACAGGAAGTCGATCTGAAGGCCGGCGGCACCGAACCGCGCTATCGTCTCTGCGGCTATTATTCCCTCGAAGATGCGCTCAAGGATGTCACCGGGCGCATGCTCGCGGTCTGTGACGGCCAGCTTTATGAGACGGCCGAGGGTAAGATCGGGATCCTGGGCGGTGCCTGGTCCGAACCCGATGTCACCATCACCTCGGCCGACATCCTTTCGGTCAGCATGCAGGAGGGCTTCAATCCGCTTGAAACCTATAATGTGCTGAAGGGCTCGTTCGTGAGCCCGAGCCACGGCTACCAGCCAACGCAGGTCCGGGAAATCAAGGACACCGCGGCGCTCGCAACCGCCAGCGCGCGATCTGAGCAGCATGACCTCGACATGTGCCCGAGCGGCACCCAGCTGCAGCGGCTCATGAAGATCAAGATGGCCAAGGACCGGCGCGCGCAGGTCGGCAGCATCCGCACCAACCTGGTTGGGATGAAGGCGCGCTGGCCGAAGGGCGACGGCGTGCACACGATCAGGATCAATGCGCCGGAATTCGAGCTGGTCGGCGTCTTCGAGGTCACCAGCCATTCCTTCGACGTGCCGAAGATGTATTGCGACATCGGTCTCGCCAGTCTGGCCAATCCTTATCCCTGGAACCCCGCGACCCAGGAGACGGACCTGCCGCTGACCTATTCCTCAATCCCGACGCCAAATAACACGGTCGGGAATCCGGCGAACGCCGCGCTGGTCCAGGAGCGGGTTCTGGTCAGCTCGGGCGTTTATGGGGTGCGGGTCGCCGTCTCGGTCGACAATCCCGGCCGGAACGATTTGCGGCTTCGCGCCGAGATCGCCAAGGGCCTGATCTCCGACGTCAGTGACGACGATGCCGGGGAATGGGTGGCGATGACCGGCCGTCGTCTGCGCGCAGTCTCTGGGATCGTTGATGACGGCGCGATCTATACCATCCGGATCAAATGGGCCGGCCGCACCGACTGGGTCAGCGCCGGGTCGATCAATGTCACCGCCAATGCCGACCAGCCCGATCCGCCGGGTTCGTTCTCCGCGCTGGCGACAGGCGCGACGGTCTCGCTCGACTGGATCAACGCGGCGTCGGATTACTTCCGCACCCAGATCTGGCGGGCCACCACCAACGACATCGGTGCCGCCTCCCTGGTGAAGACCGTGGCTGGGGTGGCGGGGCAGGTTTCCGGCTATGACGATACGCCCGGCCTGACCGGGACGCTCTATTACTGGGCCGTCACCATCAACGGGTCCGGTGTGCCGTCGAACCCGGCCGGACCGGAAACGGTCACGCTTTAACCCTTCTCGAAATCTGGAACGACAGCCCGCCTTCGTGCGGGCCTTTTGCTTGGGGGCCCCATGGGGATTATCGACGACATCAATGTCGCGCTGCGCGAGTTCGAGCGATACACCGGCGATGGCAGGCCGAATGCGCCCTCGGGCCGCCCGGTCCCGCTGGGTGATCCGCAGTCCGGGGTGCACGACATATCCAAGGCTGCGTTGCGAGGCATCCTGGTCGCGATCCTGCAGACGATGGGGGATGAAACTGCACTGCAGACGCTGATCACGGCGATGCGGGCAACAAGCAGCCGGGGGGATACTCTCGCGGCCGTTCCTGTAGTGGGCGGAACCGAACAGGCTGCATCCTTTACCGTTGACCCGACGCAGTCCCACATGACGCTGACTGCAGGGTCGCTGGTGCAGTTTCTTTGGCCCATCACGAATATCGGGCCCGATCCGGTCGCAACCATTGCGGGTGAACCATTTCTCATCAAGGGCCGGATGGCGAACGCTCTCGCAGCCGGAGATCTGATCGGCGGCTGCCGATATCTTGCCTGGGTTCAGAACTCGACGCCTCGACAGCTGCGGCTGGTCGGTGCCGTGGCGCCGGGGGACATTAATGGTCTTGCCGACAACTTCGCCGCTCTGGGGCAAGATCAATGGCCTGGCGATGCCGCGAGCGTGGCAGAGGGGATCAACGGGAAGGCCCTTATCACCAGGTCGAACGGCCAGACCCGCGGCACCTTCACCGCCGACGATGTCTTCGCCGGGGTCTATTCCGAGCTGCTGCGCGCGGGCGAGGGTGACCAGATCCGTGACCGGGTGCTGAACGATGGTTGGCCCGGCGATGAGGGCGAGGTTCTGGCCCTCGGCCTGAATGGCGTGGCGCTGGCCTATGACAGGCTCGGTCGCCTGCTGGGCGGCATCGTCACCCCGCGCAGCAGTGGCTGGCCGGGCGACTGGATCAGCGAGGAAGTGGTGGATGCGCGCGGCGTGGTGGTCTTCGGCCATGATGTCCGCGACGGCTCGGATTACAGCCTGGCGCTCGACGTCTCGGGCTGGCCGGGCGACTGGATCATCGGGTTGGAATTCGATCGCTCGGGCCGGATCCTGCGCGGCATCGACCAGCGCGACCAGTCTTCCTACCCGGCCGGTCAATTCGGCGGCGGCACCGGCGGCGGCTCGGTCGAGTTCGTCGATCCGGGTTTCTCGGGCGATGCTTTTGGCGCGGTCATCGACAGCGACGGCGTCGTCAAGTTCACCACCATCGTCCCACCGGGCCGGTCGCTCGGAATGGAAAAGCGCGAAGGCCGCTTCTTCGCCGATACCCAGAAGCTCGCAATCGCCGTCCTCGCCATCGGTGGCGGCGACACCGGCGCGGCTTCCTCGATCGAGGATCACCGCTGGCATGTCTTCGATGAGGAGCTGGAGCCGCAGGACACCCAGACCTCGGCCTCCGGGCTCGCCAGCGCGATCCTGACCCGGCAGCGCGATGCCTTTGAGGCGCGCGCGCTGATGTTCCCGATTGCCGAGGTGATCGGCTCGACCGTCGAGACGGATGTCCTGGCGGGCGCGCCGCGCCGGGTGCAGCTGATGGCGCGCCTGCAGGCGGCGGTCGATGCCGCT